>DPSD01000435.1:317-12375 GCA_003538495.1 Accumulibacter sp. | reverse complement strand
ACCCGGTGTCGCTGCTCGAGCACGCCCGGGCGGTATACGTGGTGACCTCGCAGATGGGGTTTGAGGGGCTACTCTGGGGCAAGCCGGTGCGAACGTTTGGCATGCCTTTCTATGCGGGATGGGGCTTGACCGACGATGAGTTGCCAGGTCCTTCTCGGCGTGGGTCGGCAACGCTGGAACAATTGGTGCATGCCGCACTGGTCGCGTATCCGCGCTATGTGAATCCCGAGACCGGCCAGCGCTGCGAGGTTGAGGAAGTGCTCCGACATCTGGCTTTGCAAAGGAAGATGCGCGACCGTTTTCCGAGTCAGGTCTATGCTGTGGGTTTCTCAAGGTGGAAAAAGCCCATCGTCCGCAGTTTCTTCTGGGGTTCCCAAGTCCTTTTTGCCAGCCGTGCCGCAAGAATTCCAACCGGGGCGTGCGTGGTCGTTTGGGGGCGCAAGCCACCACCTTGGGAACTGCCGCCGGATGTATCGCTGGTTCGTCTGGAAGATGGCTTCCTGCGATCGGTGGGGCTGGGTGCTGATCTGGTTCGTCCGCTATCCTGGGTGATCGACCGTCAGGGCATCTACTATGACGCCACGCAGGTTTCGGACCTCGAAGCTCACCTGCAGAATATCTGTCCTGACGGCCCGCTGCTGACGCGTGCCGCGGTTTTGCGTGCGCGGATCGTTGCTTCGGGTTTGACCAAGTACAATGTCGGCGGCGTGGCCTGGACCAGACCGCAGCAGGCGGTACGTGTCGTGCTGGTGCCGGGACAGGTGGAGAGCGATGCGTCCATTCAGTATGGAGCACCGGTGGTCAGAACCAATATGGGCTTGCTGCAGGCCGTGCGCGAGGCGAATCCCGACGCTTGGGTCGTTTACAAGCCGCATCCTGACGTACTGGCCGGACTGCGCAAGTCAGGGACGGGCGAGGAAGACGCGCTGCACTGGTGCGACGAGTTGTTGGGGGATGCCCCGATGGGGCAATTGCTGGCTGCCGTGGACGAGGTTCATGTGTTGACGTCTCTAGCCGGCTTCGAGGCACTCTTGCGGGGCAAGAAGGTCGTGTGCTATGGGCAACCGTTCTACGCGGGGTGGGGGCTGACAGACGACAGGGTGCCGGTTCTACGCAGGACCCGTCGGTTAACACTTGATCAACTCGTTGCCGGGACGCTTATACTCTACCCGACTTATGTGAGCCGCAGCACCGGCCGTTTCACGACGCCCGAGCGGGCGCTCGATGAGTTGCTTGAGTGGCGTGACACGGGGCCTGACACGATTTCCTGGGTTCGCCGGCTGAAGCGTTTTATCCTGCGGCAGATCGTGGGGGTTCGGTGACGTCGGCTGCCGCAGGTTCACCAGGGGTTGATTTGGCTTCACGGCGTTCTTTTCTCTTCCTGCAAGGCGTTTGTTCCCCCTTTTTTGCCAGGCTGGCCGATCAGCTGACAGCAGACGGGCATCGGGTCTTCAAGATCAATTTCAATGCCGGTGACCTCGCCTATTGGGGCCTCCGAAAGGCCTGGAACTATCGCGGCGAACTGTCCGATCTGCGTGAATTCCTCGACGACAAGTACCGCAGGTTCGAGATCACCGACCAGGTGCTGTTTGGCGACCGCCGCCCGATTCATCGGCCGGCCGTCGATCGCGCTTCAGCGCTGGGGATCCGCACGCACGTTTTCGAGGAGGGCTATCTTCGCCCCTGCTGGGTCACGCTCGAGCGCGAGGGAGTCAACGGTCACTCCTTGTTGCCGCGTGACCCCGACTGGTTCCGCAGCGTCGGCGCGAGGCTGCCCGACTACGGCAATGGCGCGCCGTTCAAGTCGCCGTTCAGCCTGCGTGCGGCGCACGACGTTGCTTACCACCTGGCCGGATGCGCCAACCCCATTCTCTTCCCGCGTTACCGACGGCACGCGCCACTCAATGCCGCCGTCGAATACGCTGGCTACGCGGTGCGGTTTTCGATGCTTCGCTTTCGCGAGCCGAAGGACGCCGCCTTGATCGACGACCTGGCCAACAGTAGTGTGCCGTTCTACCTGCTGCCACTGCAACTGAACAGCGACGCCCAGATTCGCGACCACTGCCGATTCGACGACATGAACGGAGTGATGGAATTGGTCATGGAGTCATTTGCCGTGCATGCGCCGAGCGCCGCCCGGCTGGTGATCAAGAACCATCCGCTCGATGCCGGCCTGGTCAACTATCGCCGCGTCATTGCCGACCTGGAGCAGCGCTTCGGCTTGTCTGGACGCATCGATTACCTGGAGAGCGGCGATCTGGCCAGGTTGCTGCGACACGCACAGGGCGTGGTGACGGTGAACAGCACCGTCGGCATCGTCTCCGTCGGCGCCGGATGTCCCACCGTGACTCTCAGCGATCCGATCTACAACCTGCCCGGGCTGACTTTTCAGGGGCCATTCGACGACTTCTGGAAGCATCCCGGCAAGCCCGACGCGGAACTCTATCGGCATTTTCGCAACACTCTGATCCACGCCGCGCAGGTCAACGGTGGCTTCTACTGCGCGACCGGAATCAGGATGGCGGTGCACAACTGCCGTCGCTTCCTCGAGTCCGAGCGTTCGCCGCTCGACGAGTTGCTGTGATCGTCGCTGACCAGCCGCGGACGGTGCTGATCACCGGCGCCACCGGTGGCATCGGCGGTGCGCTGGCCGTGGTCTATGCCGAGGTCGGCACGACCCTGATCCTGCAGGGACGCAACGCCGCTCGGCTGGCCGACCTGGCGGCGGCGTGCGAGGCGCGCGGCGCGCGGGTGCTGACGCAGTTGCTCGATCTGTGCGACCGGCAGGAGCTGGCGAAATGGCTGGCGGTGCTTGGCGAGCACGAGCGCCTGGATCTGGTGATCGTCAATGCCGGCGTGAACACCAATATCGGGCCGAACGGCGCGGGCGAGCGCTGGCACGACGTCGAGCAGCTGATCGCGGTGAACGTCCTGGCGGCGATAGCGACGGTCGACGCGGTGCTGCCGGCGATGCGCGCTCGCGGCCAGGGCCAGATTGCGCTGCTCAGTTCGCTGGCCGCGTACTACGGGCTGCCGCTGACGCCCAGCTACTGTGCCAGCAAGGCCGCGATCAAGGCCTACGGCGAAGCGATCCGCGGCTGGTTGGCGGGCGAGGGCGTGCGCGTCAGCGTGGTCATGCCGGGCTACGTCGACTCGAAGATGTGCCGCGAGATGCCGGGGCCCAAGCCCTTTCAGTGGCCGCCCGAGCGGGCGGCGCGGCACATCAGGCGTGGTCTGGCGCGCAACCAGGCGCGGATCAGCTTTCCCTTCCCGCTCAATTTTGGTACCTGGTGGCTGGCGGTCCTGCCGTCGGCCGTTTCCCAGCGCATTCTGCGCCTGCTCGACTACGGTGGCTGAAGCTTTCTGGTGGGCGGTGGCGCCGCCGGTCGCCGTCAGCGCCGGTCTTTCCTTGTTGCTCGAGCGCCTGCTGCGCCCGGCGACGTTGCCGTTCTGGAAGCGGCCGCTGGCGGCGCTGGCAATTCACTTCGGCTTCTGGCTGCTGGCCTGCTGTTTTCTCCTGCTGCTTGTCCGGCGGCCCGTTTTTGCCGCCAGCGCGCTGCTGGCTGGCATGCTGTTCGTGGTGCTGGTCAGCAACGCCAAGTACCAGGCGCTGCGTGAACCCTTCATTTTTCAGGACTTCGAGTATTTCAGCGACGCCTTGAAGCACCCTCGGCTATACCTGCCCTTCCTCGGCGCCTGGCGGGCGGTGCTGGCCTTGCTGGCCTTCGCGGCGGCGGTCTGGGCGGGTCTGGCGTTCGAGGAATCCTTGCTGGCGTCGCTGCCGGCCGACGATTTCCTGACTGGCGCGGCGATCGTCGCGACGGTCGGCCTGGTGCTTCTGGCGCTGGGGATGCGGCGGCGACCGGGGGTGACTTTCGACGCCGCCTCCGACCTGCGTCAACTGGGTCTGCTGGCCGCCCTGTGGCGCTACGGCGAGGAGGAACACGCGCCTTGCGAGGTCCGTTCGCCCTACGACGGCGCCACGCCAGCACGGCGCGCTGCCGGAGATCGAGGCCATCTGGTGGTGGTACAGAGCGAGTCCTTCTTTGATCCGCGGCGCCTATTCGCCGGGATTCGCAGCGATGTGCTGCACGAGTTTGATGCCTTGCAGGCGGATGCGCTATGCCAGGGGCAGGTCGAAGTGGCTGCCTGGGGCGCCAATACCGTGCGTACGGAGTTCGCCTTTCTGTCCGGGCTGGCCGGCGAGTCGCTGGGCGTGCATCGCTTCAACCCGTATCGCCGGCTGGCCCGCCAGGGCGTCGCCACGCTGGCCAGCCACCTGCGGGAATGTGGCTACCGGACGGTCTGCGTGCACCCCTTCTCAGCCGCTTTCTACGCCCGCAACAAGGTCTTCCCACGGCTCGGGTTCGACGAGTTCGTCGATATCCACTGCTTTGCCGGGGCGGCCAGGAGCGGGCCTTACATCGGCGATCTGGCGCTCGCCGAGAAGGTCTGCGAGCTGCTGCACAACGCTGCCGGGCAGCCGCTGTTCGTTTTCGTGATCAGCATGGAGAACCATGGCCCCCTGCAGCTGGAAAAGGTCCTGCCCGGCGACGTCGAACGGCTCTATGCGCTGCCCCCCCCGGACGGTTGCGACGAGCTGACCGTTTACCTGCGCCATCTCGGCAACGCCGACCGGATGGCCGGCGCGTTGCGCGCTGCGCTCGAGGCCCTGCCAGGCCCAGGCGGTTTGTGTTGGTTCGGTGATCACGTGCCGATCATGCCCGGGGTCTATCGCGCTCTGGGCGCTCCGGGTGGGCAGACCGACTATTTCATCTGGCGGAAAGGCGGTCAGCGGGGTTGCGCCGGTCAGCAGACGAGAGGGACGCGCCGTGATCTAAGGGTCGAAAACCTTGGTCACCTGTTTCTCCACGAGATGGGCCTGTCCGGCGCATCGTAGGCAGGGGCGCGACGAACCCGGAGATGACCGGGGATCGCGCCGAGGTGTTCTTCCAGCCGACCACTGCCGCCATGTCGCTACGCTCCCTGGGCAGCGACGGCGTGTGGGGGTGCGCACCGGCACGCTATGATTACAGCCCGCCAAGCTCCTCGGCCAGGGCGGCGACGGTTTCCCTGATCTCCGGCTCGCCGTGCTCGCAGGAGATGAAGAAGCGCAGCCGCGCGGACTTCTCGGGAACCGCCGGGTAGAGGATCGGCTGGACGTTGATGCCGCGCTCGAACAGCGCCGCTGACAGTCGCGCCGCCTTGATCGAGCTGCCGGTGATCGCCGGGATCACCGCAAAGCCCGCGCAGGTGCCGGTGTCGACGCCGGCAGCGCTGGCTTGCGCGAGGAAATATCGCCCCCGCTCCTGCAGGGCGACGACCCGCTCTGGCTCGCGCTGTATCACGCGCAGGGCCGCCAGGGAGGCTGCTGCGACGGGTGGCGACATGCCGACGCTGTAGAGAAAGCCTGGCGCCAGGAACTTGAGGTGCTCGATCAGCGCCGCTTCGCCGGCGATGTAGCCGCCACAACCGGCCAGCGCCTTGCTCAGGGTGCCCATCCAGATGTCCACCTCGGAACCCCGCAACCGGAAGTGTTCCCTGATCCCGCGTCCGGTCGCGCCCATCACGCCGAAGGAGTGCGCCTCGTCCACCATCAGGAAGGCCCGATGCCGCTTCTTGATGGCGACGAAGCGCGGCAGGTCGGGGTAATCGCCGTCCATGCTGTAGATGCCTTCGAGTACCACCAGGACCTTCTGGAAGTGGTGGCGTTGCTGCGTCAGGATGGTGTCCAGGGTCGCCGCGTCATTGTGCGGAAAAGACAGCCGCCGGGCGCCCGAGAGGGCTATTCCCTGCAGGACGCTGTTGTGAATCAGTTCGTCGTGAACGATCAGATCCTGGTCGCCGAACAGATAACCGATCGTGGTGACGTTGGCGGCGTGACCGCTGACGAAGGTGATCGCGTCGTCGACCTCGTAAGCAGCGGCGAGCGCTTGCTCCAGTTCGCGGTGCACCAGGCGTTCGCCAGAGACCAGACGGCTGGCAGACACCGAGGTGCCGTAGCGATCGATCGCCAGCTTGGCTGCCGCCGAGACTTCGGGATGGCCGGAAAGCGCGAGATAGTTGTAACTGGCGTAGTTGATGAAATCCCGGCCGTCGATTCGCGTACTGGCGCCGGCGATGCCTTCGTGCACCTTGAAGAACGGACTGGCTATGCCGAGGCGGCTGGCGCCTTCGCTGATGATTCGCACCTGCTGGTAGCCTTGATGCCGGTCAAAGCGGCAGTGCTGCTCCGGCGTGTCGGTGGCATTGCTCGAGGCACGAACCGGGGCGTCGAAGACCTTGCCTTGCTCGGCTTGCCGGAGGCGGCGCTCGAGCGCCTGCTGGATGAGCTTGTCCTTGATCTGGGCGGTGAGCCCGGGCAATCCCTTGCGCACCATCCTAGTCGACCGCCTGCGGCGTCGTCGCCGCGCTTCTCGATTGCAGGTCCTCGGTCACCTTGTCGATCAGGTCGCGCGAGACGGCGCCTTGCTGCTCGGCGATCTGCGCGACCTGTTGCGCGATGGTCGCATGCCGCTCGTCGGACTCGCTGCCCTCGTCGGTCCCGCGCAGTTGCTGGATGACCTTCGCCGCCAGCCTGGCGATGGTCGGGCTCTGACTCAGGGCCATCACCGGCAGCCGGATGCCGAAACGCCCTTCGAGGGCGACCATCAGTTCGACACCCATCAGCGAGTCCAGGCCCATGTCGTAGAGCGAACGATTGGCGTCGATCTTGTCCGGAGCGACGCGCAGAATCTCGCTGATCTCGCCGCGCAGGATGTCGATGAAGGCCGCCAGCAGATCTTCGTCGGAGAGTTCGGTCAGCAGCCGCTGAATGTCTTCCGAGTGGTTGTCCTGATCGTCGCCGTCATCGGCGTGCCACGCCAGTTCCCGGAACTTCGGACTGGCCGCGCTGGGCAGCAGGCGGCTGAGGGCGTTCCAGTCGAAGTCGAGCACCGCCAGGCCCGAACGATTGGCCAGCAGCATCTCCTCCAGGGCATCGAGAGCAATCGCCGACTGGAGCGCCGCGCCGCCCATGCGGCTGACCAGCGCCTCCTTGATCGGTATGTTGCGCGCCAGGAAGCCGACATCGTCGATCGGACCCCAGCCGACACAGGTGGCACACAGCCCGATCGACCGGCGATACTCGGCCAGCGCCTCCAGGCAGGCGTTGGCGGCGACGTAGCTGGCCTGTCCGGGATTGCCAAAGACGGTGGTCGCCGAAGAAAAGAGGATGAACAGATCGAGATCCCGGTCGCCCGTCAGTTCGTGCAGGTAGCGGGCGCCGACGACCTTTGGGGCCAGCACGCGGCGAATCTGATCGGCATCGAGGTTGCGGACCAGACCGTCGTCGATCACCGTCGCCGCATGGACGATCCCCTTCAGCGGCGGCAGCGTCCGCGCGGTCTCGGCGAGCAGCGCGGCCAGTGCCTCGCGGTTGGTGACGTCGCAGGCCGCGGCGTACACCTGAACGCCCTGTTCTTCGAGACCGGCGATCGCCTGAAGCGCTTCGTCGGACGCCGGACCGCTACGGCTGATCAGGATCAGCTGACGGGCGCCCTTGCTCGCCAGCCACTGGGCAGTCCGCAGCCCGAAACCCTGCAGGCCGCCGGTGATCAGGTACGAGGCGTCGGCTGCCAGCAGCAATGGCCGGCGCATCGGCGGCTTCGGCGAATGGACGCGATTGATGCCGTGACGATACGTGATGACGATCTTGCCGATCTGGCGCGCCTGCTGCATGAAGCGGAAGGCGTCGACGATATCGTCGGCCTCGAAGCTGCGATACGGCAGGGGGTGGAAAACGCCGTCGGCGAACAAGTCCATGATCTCGCCGAACAGGCTGCGGGTCAGTTCCGGGTGCACCAGCATCAACTGGTCGGCGTCGATCCCGAAGTAGCTGATGTTATTGCGGAAGGGCCGCAGGCCAATCTTGGTGTTCTCGTAGAAGTCGCGTTTGCCGAGTTCCAGGAAGCGGCCGAAGGGCTTCAGCACCTGGAAATTGCGGTTGATCGCTTCGCCGGCGAGCGAATTCAGAACGACGTCGACGCCTTGCCCGTCGGTCTGCGCCATGATCTGGTCGGCAAAGGCCAGCGCCCGTGAATCAAAGATGTGATCGACGCCGAGGAGGCGCAGGAAGTCGCGTTTTTCATCGCTTCCGGCGGAGGCGTAAATCTCGGCGCCGATCCACTTGGCGACCTGGACCGCGGCAATTCCGATGCCGCCCGCCGCGCCATGAATCAGCACCTTTTCTCCCGGTTGCAGCCGCGCCAGATGGTGCATGGCGTAATAGACGGTAAAGAAAGTGCTTGGAATCGTTGCCGCCGCTTCGAACGAGATCCCGGGCGGGATCTGGGCGATGGCCGTGGCCTGGGTCACCACCCGGTTGCCGAAGCTTGACGGGCCGAAACCGACGACCTGATCGCCGGGGCTGAAACCACTGCCTTCGCGGCCGCTGCGGCTGACGGTGCCGGCAAACTCGAAGCCCAGCGTCGGGCCCGCGAAGCCGTTTTCGATCGCTTCGTCGGCCAGCAGCCCCAGAGCGTACATGACATCGCGGAAGTTAAGGCCCGTGGCCTGCACATCGACCTCGATCTGGTCGGCTGCCAGGTTCGGACGCGGCTGTGCCTCCCAGCGCAGGTTGCGCAGTTGCCCCGGGAACTGGAATCCCAGCGCCACGGTGGGCGTCTGGATCGGCGCCTGCTGTTGCGTGTTCGCGCTCTCCTCGATGCGCAGGCGCAAGGCGTAACGCTCGCCGCTGGCGGTGAGCATCACTTCCTGCTCGGCGTCGGGCTGTTCGAACTCCCTGTCCAGCGCCGCGGCTGCTGTTTCAATGGCCAGTGGCGTTTCCAGGTCAATGAGGCGGATCGCGCAGTTGTCGGCCTCGTTGAGCATCGTCCGGCCAAATCCCCACAGGGCGGTGTCGGCAGCAATGCTGGCCATCTCGGGCGTTGCGGCAGCTGCGCGACCGGGGAGCAGGTGGCTGACGGCGTTGGCCGTGATCAGCCAGCAGGTGCTGGTGGTCAGCGTTTCTGCGCAGGCCCGGAAAATGCTCGCAGCCGTCGCGCAGCGGCCGACCTGGCGATCGAGTATGTCGTTCGCCGTTGCGTCACCGGGTTCCGCGGTGAGGCCGGCGAGATGCACGATGCCGTCGAGCTCGCCGTAGTTGCGGCTCATCTCGCTTAGCAGCGAGGCGATCTGTACGCTGCTGCTGGCGCTGGACTGAATCACCAGATCCCCGCGCGCCTGCAGTTTCTTCGTCAGTTGATCCGAGAGCTGCGCCGAAAAACCGGCCTGATCGGCAAGCAGGACCCAGCTGCGCAGGGTCGATCGCGGCGCCGCGGCGGGCGCGAAGTCCGCTTCGTTGAGCTTGCCGAGCAGCAGGTAGGGACCGGACAGCGTGTCTGGCGAGAACTCGAAAAGCTCGCAGGACTCGAAACCGGATTCTTTCAGCTGCTGCTGCCAGAAAAAGCTGGGTCGTTGAACGGACAGCCAGCTGCCGCCTTCCTGCCGCGACCAGCCTTCCTGGCGGGCGCCGAAAACGAAGTCGATCCAGCGCGAAGGATGCTGGCCGATGACCACCAGCGAGCCACCCACGGCCAGGCAGCTGCGCGCATGGTCGAGGGCCTGGAGGGTCGTTTCGAGGGTGCCGAAATCGAGCACGACGATCGCCAGCGCGCAGCCAGTGCTGCTTGCGGAGCCCGCAGATCCCTGCCACGGCGGTTCGCCAATCAGTTGCGTATCGACCTCCGGCGAGCACTCCTTGAGGTGGCCGAGCACCTCGTCCAGCACGCTTGCCGACGTGCTGGCGAAGCAGTAGTCGCCGCGATTGAAGTCCATGGCGCTACAGACGTCCATCGCGAACAGGGGTGCGCCGGCGCTGATCTCGACGATCCGCAGCCGTCTGCCCTCGGGCAGATCGCGCAGTCCGCGGCCGATCAGTTCGCGCACCGCCTGGCCGATTTTCTGTTTGCCGCTGCTGCCGAGGACCTGCCGCAGCAGAGTGGCCAGTGATGACTCCTGCGGGCAGATTTCGGACAACGTGGCGCCGCCGGCCAGTAGCCTGCCGAGATGCATCCCGATACGCCCGACCGAATGGACGATCTGGAAGTAATCGGGATCGTCGGCCACCAGGCTGTTCCAGATATCCTGCGCCGACGACTGGTCTCGCGAGTCCGGGACGATTTCCCAGCCGTCGGCGGTGACCGCCAGCGACTGATCGTCTTCGGCCAGCGACAGCAGACTGGCCAGGAAAGCCTCGGTTGCCGGGCAGGCGGTCTGGCAGGCGATGATCTCGCGGGACGGCAGACTTCGCCCGTCCGCTGACAGCTCCAGCAAGGCCAGCCGGGTGAACCGGCTGCACAAGGTATCCAGCAGTGGATCGACTTCTTCCGAGTAGCGGCGATGCGTCCCTTTCAACGCGGCGCGCCTGGTCAGATCGGCAAGCGCCCAGCGGACCCTGTCGAAAGCGATGCCCGGCTCGCCGGCAGGCATCAGCGCATGCGGCAGCGGTGTGGCGTGGTAGGCCAGACAGCGCAGCTGGTCAGCGGCGTTTCTGCTCAGACGGACGCTGCGGAAGAGGACATCCTTGACGACGGCGATGGCGCTGCCGTCAGCGGTGAATAGCGCGAACTCGGCGCGCAGCGAGCGCGAACCCTGTCTGAGCAGCGTTGCGCGCGCGTAGGCGGGTCTCGCCAGGCCGTTGCGGAAGACGATACGTCCCATCCGTACCGGTACGAAGGCGATGCCCTGGTTGCCGTCGATGGCGTCCTTCAGCAACTGGAAAACGAGCTGGAAGGCGCAGTCGAGCAAGGCCGGGTGGACGTACGCGTGCTCGAGCTGGCGGTCGATACTGTCCGGGATTCGATAGACCGCCAGCACCGAGTTTCCCTGTACCCAGCCGTGCTCGATGCACTGGAAAGCCGGGCCATACTTGATTCCCACTGACCGGGTCAGGGCCGCGTGGCTGCTGGCGTCGAAGTCGGGCTCGCGGTCGGGGAGGGCGGACGCGTCCTCGCGCAGCAGCGCACCGTCAGCTTCGCAGCGGACGCGGGCGGTGGTGTGCAGGGTCCAGGGCTCGCTGCCGAGCTGCTCACGGCTGCTGATCGTCAGGCTGCCGTCCTGCGCGGCGATCGTCGAGCGGATGACTGTCGAGCGCTCGTCTTCGATCAGCAGCGGCGAACGAATTTCGAGGTCGTCGATCGCCGCCACACCGTCGGCTTGCCACGCCAGCGCGGCGGCCAGCGCCAGTTCGGCGAAGCCGGCGCCGGGGAAAACCGTCGCCTCGCCGACGACGTGATCGGCCAGGATCGGATCGTGCAGGGTATCGAGCTGGTTTTCCCAGGTCAGCTCGTGCTGCGCCAGTGCGTAGCCCAGCAAGGGGTGCCGTTTGTGCCGATAGAGCAGGCCGGCCGATTCGCTGCTGACCGGGTGCCAGTGGCGCTCGCGCTGCCACGGGTAGTTGGGCAATTGCACGAAGCGGGCCGGTCGCGGGAAGAAGATCTGCCAATCATGGGTGGCGCCGGCGATTACCGTCTGGCAGGCGGCACTCCAGATCCGTTCGGGCGAATCGTCGTCACGCAAGAGGGTGGCGACGACGCGACCGTCGGTCGCCCGGTCCTTCAGGCAGTCGTTGAGGTAGCTGCGCAGGATCGGACTGGGGCCGATTTCGACGAAGACGTTGATGCCGTCGTCCACCATCGCCTTGACCGCCGCCTCGAACAGCACCGGCTGGCGGATGTTCTGCCACCAGTATTCGGCGTTCAGTTGCCGTCCGTCCACGGTTTCGCCGGTGACCGTGGAGTAGAAGGGGTGCACGGCTGCGCCCGCTTGCAGTTCGGCGAGAGCCGTTTTCAGAGGGCCTTCGATGCCGTCCATGGCCGGGCTGTGGAAAGCGTAGTCGAGCGCCAGGCGCTTGTGGAAGAAGTCCGCGCGGGCGAGAGCCGACTCGAGAATGCCGAGTTGCTCGGCGCCGCCGGGATCGAGGTCATCGTCACGGCGCAGGATCCGCTGTTCGCGTGGGAGAAGATGCGCGCGCGCTGGCCCGACGTGATCGTGCTGGACGTCGAGATGCCGCGCATGG
>DPSD01000435.1:0-137 GCA_003538495.1 Accumulibacter sp. | reverse complement strand
CCGGCGACGGTGACCCCGCGCGAGCTGTTGACCCCGGCGATTTCGAGCACGGTTTCGAGACCGAGGTCGTCGATCAGCTGGCGAGCGGCCTGGTGATCGAGGGCCACCGCGGTCATCTGACCCTGGCCCCTGGTCAT
>DPSD01000731.1 GCA_003538495.1 Accumulibacter sp. | reverse complement strand
TCGTACTCGACCGGCATCACCAGGTAGCTGGCGTAAGCAGTCTCGATTTGCGGGCGCAGCCAGGCGTTGGCGACCAGCGTCAACGCGACGACGGTGAGGCCGGCGGCCGCCGTTGCCCATCCGCGCTCACACAACAGCGCGTAGCCGACGACCAGCAACAATGCGCAGAGCGCGACGGCTGCGGAAACGCCGAGCCATTGCATGACCAGCAGCGACAGCGACAGCGAACCCAGGAAGGAGCCGAGCGTCGAGTAGTACAGTGCCTGGCCGCTGGCTTCGCCGACGCGCTGGGGTTGCAACAGGTTTCTGAGGATCGGCACGGTCTGTCCGAGCAGCCAGGCGATCGGGCAGAGGACGCCGGCGACGAGCACCAGATAGGCGATTTCGGGTGGCCGCAACGAAGCGAAGATCAGGTCGACGCCGACCCCCGCCAGACCGATACCGATCAGAAAGGCTGCGACCAGGAAGTTTCTGGCGACGACTTCGAGATAGTCCTCGGCGATTTTCGCGCCGGCGTGGTAGCCGAGTGCCAGTGCGAGCAGAAAGAAGGCGATGGTCGGCGCGGTGATGACGATCGAACTGCCCAGGTGCGGGATGATCTGACGCAGCGCAATGACCTCCGCGCCGAGCGAGCAGAATCCCTCGATGAAGACGATGGCGAAGAAGCGTGGCATGGGAAGGTAACGCCGGCTGGAGAGAGCCGGCACTATACCGCAGCAGCGCTGGCCTGCAGCGCACACTCATCAGGACGGACTCTGTTCACCAGCCATGACTAACCCTGGCAGTCAGCGCCTGGCAGTGTAGATGCGCGCGCAGTCGAGTGCCGGGCAGGGGTCGAACAGGCCGCCGGCAGCGAGCGTATCGACCAGCCAATGCATTCCCGGCTGGGTCATCAGCCGGCGCAAGCGGGCCAGTTTGGCGGCGCTGCCCGCTTCCGATTCGAGGGCGCAAAAAGCCGCTGCAGTGTCGTTCTGATCGACTAACCCGATCCCCTGATCGAGTGCCGCGACTACCCCCTGCGGACCACAGCGAATCATCTCCAGGAAAGTTTGCGCAGCGTCGGCGAGGAAGCGGCGGTCGTGAAGGGTCAGCCGTTCCGGCCAGAAGGCCGCCAGCCCGGCGGCGTGATGGAGGGCTTCTTCGCGCGACAGGCACCGGAAAATGTCGGCCAGACCGGCATCCCGGCAATGCGCGCCGAGCGCGCTGTAATGGGTGATGCCGAAGCCTTCGAGCACCACTTGCAGCAGGTAGGCGAGCGCTTGTCGATTGCCGGTCTCGGCCAGCCCGGCAATGAAACGGTTGAAGGGATCGGGAGCCGGGGCGCGGGCTGCGATCCATGGCGCGAGCCAGGCGGCGTGCCTGGCTTCGTCGGCTCCGATGAGGACGAACAGGTGCCGCTCGTCGTCGCTTTCGGCAGTGAGCGCCATGCGGGCGCAGTAATCGATACCGCAGCACTCGATGCGCCAGGATTCGGCAAGCAACTCGTCGGCGCAGCCTGCGAGTACCGACTGCCGGGTGCGGGTGTCGGCCTCGCGGAAAAGCGCAATTCGATCGAGTCCGAAAAAGGATGCGTCCCAGAGCGGTATGGTGCCGTCGGCAACTCCCGGCGGGGTGCGTCGCCGGGCGAGGCGGTCCGCGACTCGGCGCAAGGCTTGATTGCGTTCCTTGCCTTCCCCGGTGGCGCTCATGGATTTCGCCTAGCCGCCAGCCGGCGCCGGAACAGCGCGCCGACGAGTGCGATGAATGCGCTCTCGGGCAGCCAGCGCTGCAGCCAGCGCGCGCTTTTCGCATCGCCGCCGACGCGTGTGCGCAGCGGCATCCTGGTCACTTCGGTGAGGCGAAGAACGGCGTTCACGGCCGTGGCCGGATCCTTGCCCGGAGCGGCGAGCATTCTCGCCTGCATCTCGCGGTAGGCGGACAGTTGCCGGGCATCGACGCCGTCTGCCGGGAGCCGCCGCTCACCCCACGCCAGATTGGCGGCGAAGCGCGTGCGGAAGCCGCCCGGTTCGACCAGCGCCACCTGTACGCCATGCGGCAGCAGTTCGTGGCGTAGCGATTCGGAGAGGCCTTCGAGGGCGAATTTCGATGCACAGTACAGAGCGTTCATCGGCAGCCCCAGTTCGCCGGCGAGCGAGGAAATGTGGATCACGCGACCGCGTGCGGCAGCGAGCGCCGGCAGCAATTGCTGCGTGAGCAGCGCCGGGCCGAGCACATTGACCTGCAGCTGATGGTGCATCTGCGCTGCGCTGTAGCTGGCAAAGGGGCCGTTCAGGGCGTAGCCAGCGTTGTTGATCAGACAATCCAGGCGCTCGATGCCTGCCGCGACCGCGGCGATCTGCGCTGCATTGCTCAGATCGAGTGGCAGCAGGCGTGCGCCGGCGAGTGACTCGGGGGCGCGCGCTGGGTCGCGGACGCCGGCCAGCACCGTCCACCCGCGCTCCACAAGGGCCTGCGCGATGCCCAGGCCAAAGCCCGACGAACAACCGGTGATCAGGACCGTTCGCTCAGCCATCGCTGCTTTCCTGGTCGGTGCCGGCGAGTCGCATGCGGGTGGGTCGAGGACGTGCGCCGGTCCGGTCGATTTCGTGCCATCTGGCGAGTGGCTGCGATTCGAGATGGCGGATGAACGCCAGCACCGCGCGGTCGGCAGGAATGGGGTGGCGGAAGTCGAAGCGGATCGTCTCGAAGACGCGCGTGTCGCCCCAGGCAAAGTAGCGTGCGGCCAGCGCCGTGCCGTACAGCAGCAGCCGGTTGACGAGCCAGCCGAGGGGACCGCGGCGCTGCCGGGTCAGAGCGAGAGTCTGCCCTTCGGTCGATCCGTCGTCGCCCACCCGCAAGGCGAACATCAGATGCAGATGCAGAAAATCGGGACCGAGCGTGACCGTACCGAGGCTGCCGTACCAGTAGCTCAGCGTGTAGGTCAGCGGACCCTGGTAGAAGCGCGCAAGGAGTCGCCCAAGCCGCTTGCTGGTCGGTACCTTGCCCAGGTTGCGAAATTCGATGTTCGAGACGCTGCGGGGGACAGCTTCCATCGTCAGTATCGATCCGGGAAGGTGATGCACACTTGCGAAATGTTGCTCGTCGATGGCATTGATCAGCACCACGTTCGGATGGCAGCGCTTTCTGAATCGGTTTGCGACCAGCGCGTCGCACGCTTTGCCTGCGAGTTCCGGCACCTCGGGCAGATCGTCGGTCGGCGTCTCGCCGGTCCACAGCCAGACCATGCCGTAGCGCTCGGCGGTGGGCCAGCAGCGGACGCTGATCTGTGGTCTCGCCTGGCCCGCGAGACAGGGGATGTCGCTGCAGCGCCCGTCGGCCTCGTAGCGCCAGCGGTGGAAAAAGCAGCGCAGCGCGTTGCCTTCGACACGTCCTTCGGCCAGATGCGCTCCCATATGCGCACAGTAGGCGTCGAATGCTGCCACCCGGCCATCGCCGCCGCGATACACGGCCAGCTCGCGTCCCAGCAGCCGCAAGGACACCACCTGGCCGCGCCGGATCTCGCGCGAACGCGCCAGCCAGTACCAGCCCTGGACGACTGCTTCCGGATGGTTGAAAACGCGGGTGTCCACCTTATGCCTGCGCCGTCCTGGCGCCGGCGAGAAACGCCCGGCGCGCGATCGGCTGCAGGGAATCTGCCGCCAGTTCGCACAGGCACACCAGCTCGTCGCCGCGTACATAGCCCGGATTGCGCTCCAGGAAGAAGGCGACCTCGGGCAGACGGGCATGCGCTTCGGAAACCTCTGCATAGCGTGGGCGCAGTTGGCCGCGCGACTCGGCAAAGCGCACGACGCCGGCAGTGCTGTCGTAAGCCTCGCCGAAGCGATCGCGTGCCAGGAAGTTCTTGAGCGGGCCTAGATCAGAGTCCGTATCGGCTGCAGGCGAGGGGTGAAAGGCGCGGCTGAAGGTGGGGAGATAACGATACGTCCGATGCCCCTTGGAGATCAGCAGCCAGTACAGGGGTAGCTCGGGTTGTTCGGCCTGCAAGGTTCCGGCCAGGCGCAGCCAGGCGAAAGCGAGGGCTTGCTGACCCCATTGACTTTCGTCGACGATGGTATCGCCAGAGAAGAGCACGCGCACCGGCGCGCCGTCGAAGCAGCGCTGATAGATCGCCAGGGTCGAAAAGCCCTGCAACGCGCCGCCATCGTCGCGCAGCAGGACGACACGATCCTTGCCGGCGAGGTCGGCCGCGAACAGTGGCCACGACGAACTCTCGTAGTAGCGTTCGTAGAGCGCATACATTGCTCGCCGCTCGCCCTCGCCGAGAGTCGTGACCTCGACGACCTGCGCGCTCGTTTGTGGTCTACGCGCGATCAAGGCGAAGAATCCTCGGCGTCAGCCAGAGCGCCAATGCCGCGAGCAACACGCCGCCGGCGACGTCCGACGCGACATGTTGCCGCGTACTGAGCGTCGAGGTGGCGATCAGGATCGGCCAGATCGCGGCTACGACGACTGCGCCGCGTCGCCAGAGCGCGCGCGCCGCGATCACCGCCAGGGCCACGTGCAGCGACGGGAAGCAGTTGGCCGGCGGGTCTGCAAGATGAAGCAGGCGCCACGCCAGGCCGGTGAGACCTGCCGCGGCCGGCGTCTCGCGGGCGATTTGCGTGGGCCAGGCGAGGAAGATCACGCTGGCGACGACGGTGGCCAGCAGCATCGCGTAGAAGGTCCGGCTGCGATCCGTGTCATCGCGCGCGCAAGCAATCGCGCTCGGCAGGAGCAGGAACTGCGTCAGGTAGATCCATACCGTCCAGTCGACAAACGGAACGATGGTATCGAGCGCGCCGGGAACGAGCGTCGTTGGCTTGACCAGACGTAGCGTCCCGCTACCCAGGTACAGCGCCGAGAACGCGAGATAGCCAAGGAGCATGGCGAGCGCCTGATTCGAGCGCCGGATGCCGGGAACCGGGATCACGCGGCGATTCCCTGAAATGCCGCGAACTCGCTGCGTACGCGGCCCACCTCGTGCCAGTAGCGGCCACGCAGGACCGCGAAGAACATCCGGTTCAGGCAGCGCGACGCGCGCCAGGAAAAGACGAGGTCGCGAATGTCGACATGCGAGCGCTCGAACAGCCAGTGGCCGCTCAGTCCGGTCGCCTGCGATGCCAGCACCAGCAGCAGCCACCACGGATTCCCGGTGATCACGAGGGCCAGGCCGCTGCTGTACATCATCAGCACGGCGAGGCAGTGGAGCAGGACATTGCGGCGGTCCTGGTGCTTGAATACGAAGATGTCCCAGTACTCATGGAAGGGATGGTCGACGATCTCGTCGTCGATGCGGTTGCGGTAGCGCCTCAACACCGCTGCTTGCCCGCGCACCTGGACGGTTGGCTTGAGCAGCGTTCCGGTCTGGACGGTGCCGAGCACCGGCAAGGGACGCCCCTGCCGTACGACCTCGATGCCGGCCACGAAAACGCTGAGCACGGCCGTTTCCGAGCCGCGTTTGACCATCCGCCGGGCGCCTTCGAGCAGCGGATCGTCGACTTCGACCGGTGCCGGTGGCGGCGAGCGCAATCCTTCCGGAGACAGAACCAGCAGGTCGGCGCGCCGACCTGCACGCAACTCACCGGCGTCGAGATGAAACCAGCGTGCGACTTCGCCAGTGACGCGTGCAATCGCTCGCTCGGGCGGCAGGCAAGCCGTGGCCATGGCCTGGCGCAGCACCGCCAGTGCGCCGTCGAAGAACGCGAGGTTGCGCGAATGCGCGCCGGCGTCGGTGAAACCGGGGTGGATGTGCGGGTGCGCCAGCAGGCGTTCACGGATCGCAGGCCGCTCGTTGGCGCCGCAAGCCACCCAGCGCAGTCGCTCATCGTGGGTGGCGAGCAGATCGATCAGCGCCGCGGTCGCGTTCATGCCGCGGGCCGTGGCAATCATTGCCACGCTCATTCCGACCTGATCGGCTTCGGGCGAGGCAACGACCCACATGCGCGCCGGATCGCGGTGGAAAGTCCGCAGCTCACGTCGCTCCCAGTCGCTGCGAAAGCGCTCCTTGAAACCTTCGCTCGCCCAGAGTTCACGCCGCGCATCGGCGTTCGCGCAACTGTTGAGTTCGATCCCGGCGGCGAACTCTTCGAACAATGGCGTGATCGGTCCGTCGGCGTAGATCGCGAACGGTTCGGCAAGCGTCTGGAAGCGCAGATTGCCACCAAGCAGCCGGTTGACGATGAAAGTGCTCAGCGGGAACAGCCGCCACAGTTGCGGATGGTCGGACATATCGAGCGCCGAGAGGACCGTTGCGCGCAGCGGTGGGCGGAAGATGCCGGTGGACATTGCCAGGATCAGCAGAAACGAGAGCGCCTTCTGCGGATTCGGCGTGACCTGGAAGACTGCGTCGCGTTCGCGGCAGAGTTCGGCAAGCATGCGGTATTCGCGTGCATCGGCATAGTGCGACGGTACCGAGCGTCCAGCAAAAACACCGCTGACCTTGTGCCAATGGACCATGTCGACCGAGATGCCGAAGCAGCCGGCATCGAGGGCCTGACCGGCGAGCGAGCGCATCTGCGCGAGGTCGTCGTCACTCGCTCGTTCGTGCAGGCTGCGCTGCAGCCCCATCACCGCCGTCCGCAGCGCGCTGTGACCGAGCAGCGGCGCGACGTGGGGTCCCAGTGGCAGGGTGCGCAGATGCTCGAGATACGCTTGCGGCGATCCCCACGACACCGCCCGTTCGAGCCATTTGCGCACCAGCGGCGCCGGCAGGCTCTCGACGCGCAGGAAAATGTCCGCCAGGTCCTGCGACTCTCCGACGGTCAGCGAGAGGCTGCAGTTGCCCATCACGATCGACGTGACGCCGTGACGAACCGACTCTGCCAAGCCTGGCGCGATTTCCACCTCCAGGTCGTAATGCGTGTGGATGTCGATAAAACCCGGCACGATCCAGAAACCGCTGACGTCGCGCGTCGTGCGCGCTTCCTCGTCAATGGCTGGCGCCAGGCGGGCAATCCGGCCATCGACGATGGCGACGTCGGCACAGCACGGGGGGGCGCCGGTTCCGTCGAAGACGAGCCCACCCTTGAGCAGCAGATCGAGCATATGCTGGCGGCGCCCTGTCCGCGCTAGGCGCGCGGGCGCCGACGCAGCCAGGCCATCAGCAGGGCGCCGACGATCAGGCCAGCCGCGCCGGCCATCAGCGCCAGCTTCTGGGTCTGGGCGCGGAGCGTATCGAGCAGTGGATTATCGAGAACGTTGGCGGAGAAGTGCACGTTGACCAGCTTCCAGACATCGCCTTCCTTGACCACCACAGCGCTCCAGCGAGTTTTCATCGTGCGCGTGTCGCCGTCCTTGAAACGGTAGATGTCGTTCGAGACGCCGTATGCGACGCCCGTCGTCGCGTCGACAAACTGCGTCACTTCGTCGGCGACCGGTCTGGTCTCGAGTTTCTCAAGAATGGCTTTGGGCCCGTCGAACAACTCGGAATAGTAGTTCTTGAGGGCGTTCAGACCGACCAGTTTCTGGTTGTCCACCGTAATCACCGTAAACCCTGGGTGCAGCACCTCGGCCATCGAATCGAGCTTGCGCGTGTTCAGCGCTGTGGCGGATTGCGCGAGCAGCGCGCGCAGCGCGTCGTGATCCGCCTTGCGTTCCTCAAGTGCTGGGGTCTGTGCAGACGCTACAGTGCTCGCGACGACCGTCGCGAGGACACAGATCATCTGACGAATTGCTCTCATTGCTCGTCCTTTCCCATGATATATCGCCATTTCCTTGCCAGGATATAATAACCACTCCCTTCGATCCGACACAAGCTGCCACTGATACACTCGTGACCACCGGCTGGTACCTTCCTCTCCTCGCCTTTGTGATACTCGCAGTTCTCGAGTGCGGATCGGCGCGCCGTGTCCCTGCCGGATCGCTGGCCGACCACCTGCTCAATCTTGCCGGCCTGGCCGTTCAGGGCATCGCCATCCCCGCCGCAGGCTATCTGATCGCGACCCGCGTCCTGGCGGCGCATTCGCCGGATTTGGCCGGCAGCCTGCGCATCGGCTGCCTGGGGGCCTTCCTGCTCAATTTCGTGCTCGTCGACCTCGTCTATTATGCACAGCACCGGCTCTTCCATCGCGTCGGCGTGTTGTGGGCGCTGCATCAGTGCCATCACGCCTCGCCGGTGGTGAGTGTGTGGGCGACGTCGCGCAACTCGCTGTGGGTGAGTTTTCTGTTCGTCTATCTGTTGCTGAATCCGCTTCTCGGTTTCCTGTGCGACTGCCCGCAGGGCTTCTTCTTCTCTGCGGCGCTGACTGCCAGTCTCGACCTCTGGCGCCACTCCCGGCTGCCCGAGCGTTTTGCGCCCGCCTGGCTGGGTCGGGCATTGGTCACTCCGGCACACCATCATCTGCATCACAGTTTGGACGGCCAGGGGGTAAACTTCGGGGCCAATCTCCTGCTTTGGGATCGCTGCTTCGGTACCGCTCGCGAGCCGGACGGTTATCCGGCCCGCTACGGAACGTCCAACGCACCGGGACCGTGGCGGCAGTTCCTGTTTCCATGGTAACGGTCATGGCTTTGTGA
>DPSD01000732.1:11762-15461 GCA_003538495.1 Accumulibacter sp. | reverse complement strand
TGCTGTGGTTCCTGCAGGGCGACACCAACATCCGCTACCTGCGGCAGAACGGCGTCCGCATCTGGGACGAATGGGCCGACGCGAACGGCGACCTGGGCCCGGTCTATGGCCATCAGTGGCGCCACTGGCAAACCTCGGATGGGCGCGAAATTGACCAGATCGCGCAACTCGTTGACGGCCTGAAGAACAACCCTGATTCGCGCCGGCACCTGGTGACCGCCTGGAATCCGGCCGACGTCGAGCGGATGGCGCTGCCGCCATGCCACGCCATCTTCCAGTTCTACGTTGCCGAAGCCGGGCCTGCCGATGCGGATCGGCGTCCGAAACTGTCCTGCCAGCTATACCAGCGCAGCGCGGACATCTTCCTTGGCGTACCGTTCAATATCGCCTCGTACGCCTTGCTCACGCTGATGCTGGCACAGGTCTGCGGCTACCAGCCGGGGGACTTCGTGCACACCCTCGGTGACGCGCATCTCTACCGCAATCATTTCGACCAGGCGCGTCTGCAATTGACCCGAGAGGTTCGTCCCCTGCCGAGCATGCGGCTGAATCCGGCGGTCGATGATCTGTTCGCTTTCCGCTTTCCGGACTTCGGCCTCGAAGGCTACGATCCACATCCGCACATTGCCGCACCGATTGCGGTCTAGATCAATGACCCGCGCGACGGCACCCTGCGGCCAGCGGCAACCGGCAGCAATCATCTCGCTGATCGCCGCGCTGGCCAGAAACCGTGCCATTGGCAAGAATCAGCACTTGCTCTGGCGCCTGCCGGAGGACATGAAGCACTTTCGTGAAACGACCCGCGACAAGACCGTGATCATGGGCAGAAAGACTTGGGAGTCGCTGCCGGAGGCCTTTCGACCCTTGCCCGGGAGGCACAATATCGTCGTCAGCCATGACCCGGCCTACCCGCTGAATGGCGCCGTGCTGGCCTGCTCGATCGACGAGGCAATCGGCTTGGCCGCTGATGCGAGCGAGGTTTTTGTCATCGGTGGCGCGGAACTCTATCGGCAGACCCTGCCGCTGGCGACACGGTTGTACCTGACCGAAGTCGATGATGACTGCCCGGGAGACCGTTTCTTCCCCGAAATTCCTAGCGACGAGTGGCGGGAAGTTTCTCGCCGCGCCGGCAATCCACTGCCACGGGGCGCCACTGACCGTACCTTGCCATTCGACTTCGTGGTCTACGAGCGCCGCTCGGCAAGCGGCGGCGTCAAACCGCCGCCAGTACCAGATCAGGGCCAGCGCGGAGCCCACCCCCAAGCGACCTCGAACGCGGGGTGATGCTCCGCGACTTGGCCGCCAGTTGCCAGGCGACTGGCGGCGAGAATAAGATGCACGCTTGTCTCCCGCTGAAGCCCCCGATGGTCGTCTCACTCCAGAACTATCTCGAAGCAGCCGATGGCGCCGGCAAGGTTCTGGCGCACGCCAGGCTGCTCGGCGAGCTTGCCGGCGTCTACCAACAGATCGCACCGCCACATCTCGGCCAGGCGAGTAGCTTGGCCAACTACAAGTCGGGGATCGTCCTTATTCACGCCACTAATGGCGCGGTCGCGACCAAACTGCGCCAGATGGCACCGACGCTGGTCGACGAGTTGCTGAGGCGGGGAATCGAGTGCCGGGGCGTTCAGGTCAAAGTACAGGCCCGCGTCCAGCGTCAACCGGTCCGGGTGCCAGCACAGAAGCCGTTGAGCGTCCGCACCGGCCAGGATCTGACCGCCTTGCGCGATTCACTGCCGAACTCGCCCTTGCGCGGAGCGCTTGACAGACTGCTGGCGCACGCCGCTAGACAGGAATGACCGCCACCCGCTCGATGATGAGCAAGGCGAAGACCAGCAGCGCCACGATCAGCGAATAGCGAAACACGCGCCAGGAGAAATGCAGGTAGCGCGGGTCCCTGGTAAACAGGAAGATCACCACGCCTGCGGCAACGGTAATCACCGTCAGCACCGCCAACAGGCGCATCAACCACATCGGGTCAGACCGCCGGCAAGGCCAGCCAGCGGGAAAGCGACTGCGGAGCCAGCTCGCGGTCGTCGAAACTGACGTATTCCCAGGCGTCCGGGCAGGCCAGCAGTTCGCGGGCCAGCGCGTTGTTCAGGGCGTGTCCGGACTTGTGCGCGGAGAATGATGCCAGCAGTGGGTGTCCGAGCAGATAGAGGTCACCGATGGCGTCGAGCACCTTGTGCTTGACGAACTCGTCGCTGTAACGCAGGCCCTCCGCATTCAACACCCGGTACTCGTCGAGCACCACCGCGTTCTCCAGCCCGCCGCCCTGGGCGAGACCGTGCTCGCGCAACCATTCCACCTCCTGCATGAAGCCGAAGGTGCGCGCCCGCGCGACTTCGCGGGCGTAGGAGTTTTCAGCAAAATCGATGCTCACCGACTGCCCCGTGCGGTCGATTGCCGGATGGTTGAAACCGATCGAGAATGAGAGTCGATAGCCGTCGTAAGGGTCGAAGCGAGCCCATTTGTCGCCAGCGTGGTCGGTCTCGCGAACCTCGATGGGTCGCTTCACGCGGATGAACTTCTTCGCCACCGCCTGCTCCTCGATCCCCGCAGACTGGATCAGGAAGACAAACGGCGACGCCGAACCGTCGAGGATTGGCAGTTCGGCGGCATCCAGATCGACATAGGCATTGTCGATCCCGAGGCCGGCAAACGCCGACATCAGGTGTTCGACGGTTCCCACCTTGACGCCGCCACGCTCCAGGCACGAGCACATTCGCGTATCGCCGATCAGCAGCGCCGACGCGGGCAGATCGACCGCCGGGTCAAGATCGATGCGTCGAAAGACGATTCCGGTTGCCGGTGCGGCCGGCCGCAGGCAGATATTCACCTTGACGCCGGAATGGAGGCCAACGCCAGCGGCGCGGATCACGGACTTCAGTGTTCTTTGCTTTAACATGTTTTCGGCAAACAGTGGAACCGGCGGATCCTAGCACAGCCTGCGCTGTCCCGGAACCCGCCCATCCCGCAGAGGAGGCACCCGCAGACAGGCTCAGTCGGCCTGCTTCCTGAGAAACGCCGGAATATCCCAGCGATCGACGCCGCTGTTGGCCAGCGCCTCGACGGTCGCGCTGCGGCCCTTGCGGAACACGGCCGGCGTCTGGTCGAGGCTGGAGTAGTCGATGCCCTGGCCATTGGCGAAACGGCCATCGGTACCGGTGGCCTGGCTAAGCGAACTGTTGATCACTTCGAAGCTCTGCCGCTTGGCCTGCGTATGGCCCAGGCCGGTGGCGACCACCGTGACGCGGATGTCGTCGCCGATACTTTCGTCGTAGACCGCGCCGAAAATGATGTGCGCGTCGTCGGCGGCGAAGGCGCGGACGGTGTTCATGACCTCGTTCACTTCCTTCATCTTCAGCGACCGCGTGGCCGTGATGTTTACCAGCACGCCCTTGGCACCGGACAGGTTGACGCCCTCGAGCAGCGGCGAGGCGACGGCCCGCTCGGCGGCGATACGCGCGCGGTCGACGCCAGCGGCGTTGGCCGAACCCATCATCGCCATTCCCATCTCGCCCATTACCGTGCGCACGTCTTCGAAATCGACGTTCACCAGGCCGGGGAAGTTGATGATTTCGGCAATCCCGCCCACCGCATTGCGCAAGACGTTGTCGGCGGCCTTGAAGGCGTCGTCCATCGACACGTCATCGCCCAGGACGTCCATCAGCCGGTCATTGAGAATGACGATCAGCG
>DPSD01000732.1:0-11498 GCA_003538495.1 Accumulibacter sp. | reverse complement strand
ATGACGATCAGCGAATCGACGTGCTTCTGGAGTTCGGCAATCCCCGCCTCGGCAATTTTCAGGCGCTTGCCCTCGAAGCCGAACGGTTTGGTGACCACGGCGACGGTCAGCACGCCCAACTCGCGCGCCACCTCGGCAACGATCGGCGCGGCGCCAGTGCCGGTACCGCCGCCCATGCCTGCGGTAATGAACACCATGTGCGCGCCGGTCAGCGCTTCGGCGATCGCGTCGCGGGCCTCCATCGCCGCGCTGCGTCCGGCTTCCGGCTTGGCGCCAGCACCCAGGCCGGATTTCCCGAGTTGCAGCCGGTCGACGGCAACGCTGCGGCCGAGCGCCTGCGAATCGGTATTGGCGGTGATGAAGTCGACGCCATTAACGCCTTCGCGGATCATGTGGTCGACGGCGTTGCCACCGGCGCCGCCGATTCCGATCACCTTGATCACGGTATCCCGCTCGCCGCCCCTGTCTTCCCTGTCGATGATTTCAAACATTGTCGTCTCCTGTGCAAAAAGCCTGCCAACTACTGAAAAATTGATGATTGCCACCCAGCATGGGATCAGAAGTTCTTGCCAAACCAGGATCTCATGCGCCCGAACACCTGTTTAACGTCTCGTGTTTCACGCACTTTCAAGCCGCGCTTCCGTTGCGTCTGCGCTTCAAGCAACAGGCCGCAAGCAGTGGCGAAGCGGGGGCTCTGCACGACATCGGCGAGAGCCCCCTGATACTTCGGGATCCCCAGGCGGACCGGCATGTGGAAGATCTCCTCTCCGAGTTCGATCATTCCCGGCATTACCGACGCGCCGCCGGTCAGGACGATTCCCGACGACAGAACATCCTCGAAACCGGAACGCCGAAGCTCGGCCTGGATCAGCTCGAAGAGTTCCTCGACGCGCGGCTGGATGACGTCGGCCAGGGCGCGCCGTGACAGCTTGCGCGACGGACGGTCGTCGACGCCGACCACGTCGATGGTGTCTTCCGGGTCGGCCAGGTCCGCCAGGGCGCAACCGTAGCGGCGCTTGATGTCTTCGGCCTCGCGGGTCGGCGTGCGCAGGGCCATGGCGATGTCGTTGGTCACCTGGTCGCCGGCGATCGGGATGACCGAGGTGTGCCGGATCGCGCCTTGCGTCCACACCGCCAGATCGGTGGTACCACCGCCAATGTCGATCAGGCAGATGCCGAGGTCCTTTTCGTCCTCGGAGAGCACGGCGCAGCTCGAGGCGAGCGGCTGCAGCACCAGATCGTTGACCTCCAGGCCGCAGCGACGCACGCACTTGACGATGTTCTGGGCCGCGGAGACCGCACCGGTCACGATGTGCACCTTGACCTCGAGGCGAAAGCCGCTCATCCCGATCGGCTCACGGATCCCGTCCTGATCGTCGATGATGAACTCCTGCGTCAGGATGTGCAGGATTTCCTGATCGGCAGGGATCGGCATCGCGCGCGCCGTCTCGATCACCCGTTCGACGTCCATCGTGGTGACTTCCCGGTCCTTGATGGCGACCATGCCGTTCGAGTTGAAGCTCCTGATGTGGCTGCCGGCAATACCGGTGTAGACGTCCCGAACCTTGCAGTCGGCCATCAGTTCCACTTCCTGCAGCACGCGCGAAATGGTGGCCACGGTCTCTTCGATATTGACCACCACGCCCTTCTTCAGGCCTCGGGACTCCTGCGAACCCATGCCGATCACGTTCACCCGACCTTCGGGAGTAAGTTCGGCGACCAACGCCACGATCTTCGACGTGCCGATGTCGAGTCCGACGATCAGATCCTTGCTATCCCTGCTCATTTCTTTCCTTTGCGTTCTTGACCCACACTCGCCGCAAAACGCAGTGCGAAGC
Organism: Accumulibacter sp.; assembly: GCA_003538495.1. The sequence goes on along the minus strand of DPSD01000732.1, from coordinate 9,660 downwards.
CGTTGGGATACCGCATGTCCACCGCCAGCGGCCGCCCATGGCGGGTCTCCGACAGCGTCGGGTAGTAGTCTACAAAACGTTGCAGGCGAATGCGGATCGGCGCCTTGGCCTGCTCGCGACCTAGTTCAACGAACATCCCGTCCTCCAGTTCGATTGCCCACGCCAGACGAGGCGACAGCGCCACCCGTGCCAGCGGCTGCCCGACCGGTCTCAATAGCCGCGCAAACTCGTCGTGACGACGCAGCACTTCGGCGGCCGAACCTGCCGGCCCGGTGAAGCGTGGCAGTTGTTGCTCGCCGGACAGCGAGGCGGCAAAGACCTCGCCAAAAGTATTCACCAGTTCGCCGGTTCCATCGCCCCAATGGGCTACCGCCTGCTGTTCCTCGATGCGGATTTCGATCCGTGCAGGCCACTCCCGCCAGATCTCCGCGCGCCGTACCCAGGGCAGCTGCTCGAGCGACAAACGCAAGGTTTCCAGATTGACGGTGAAGAAGCTGCCGCGCAGCAGTTCTGCCAGCGATTGCTCCAGATCGACGCGCTGCACCTCCCGCAGCTCGTGTTTCACCCGGACTTCGCGCAGCGGAAAGGCGTTCAGGCGCGGCGCACTCCAGATCACCGCAGCGGCCAGCAGCGCCGAGCCTGCTGCCAGAAACAGCAGATCGGAAAGCGCCGTCAATAGGTGCGGTTTGTGCCACATCGCTCATCCCAGGGCAGCAAGTGCAAGGACGCGAACGACCAGTTCGTCGTAGGGAATGCCCGCTGCCCGCGCCGCCATCGGCACCAGCGAGTGGTCGGTCATCCCGGGCGAGGTATTCACCTCGAGAAAATAGGCCGGGGCGGTCCCGTCGGGCAGCGTCCGATCCATCAGAAAATCGACCCTACCCCAGCCACGGCCGCCGAGAATGCGAAACGCCTCGAAAGCCTGCTCGCGCAGGTCGCGTTCACGGCTCTCGGGCAGGCCGCATGGGCATCGGTAGACGGTATCGTCACGCAGGTACTTGGCGTCGTAATCGTAGAACTCGGTGGTCGGCTCGATCTTGACAATCGGCAGGGCCCGGTCACCGAGAATGGCAACCGTGTATTCTCCGCCAAGAATGGCGCGTTCGGCTATCACCAGCGAATCATGTTTTGCGGCGGCGGCATGCGCAGCAGCCAGCTCACCGGCTCGGGATACCTTGCTGATGCCGATCGACGACCCTTCGCACGCGGGCTTGACAAACAACGGCAGCCCCAGCTCGGCTTCGACACGGCCAAAATCGCTGTCCGGGGTGAGCAGCGTGTATTGCGGTACCGGCACGCCGGCGGCGTGCCAGAGCATCTTGCTGCGCCACTTGTCCATCCCCACCGCCGACGCCAGCACGCCGCTACCCGTATACGGAATGCCCATCAGTTCCAGGACGCCCTGGATCGTCCCGTCTTCGCCGTAACGGCCGTGCAGCGCGATGAAAGCCCGATCGAATTCCGCCAGTTCGTCGAGCTTGCGCGACGCCGGGTCGAAGGCATGCGCATCGACGCCTCGACCACGCAAGGCCGCCAGGACCCTGGAGCCGCTGTTCAACGAGACCTCGCGTTCGGCCGAACGGCCGCCGAAAAGGACGGCGACCCTGCCGAAATCGCTGACGTCGACGGTACTCATGCTAGCCAGCCACCAGTTTGCCGGGGACCGTGCCGATTGAACCGGCACCCATGGTGATCACCACGTCGCCATCGCGCGCGACGTCCCGTATCGCTTGCGGCAGGTCGCCGATGTGCTCGACGAAAACCGGCTCGACCTTGCCGGCGACGCGCAAGGCGCGGGCCAGTGCGCGACCATCGGCGGCGACGATGGCTTGCTCGCCCGCGGCATAGACTTCACCCAGCACCAAGGCGTCAACCGCGCTCAGCACCTTGACGAAATCCTCGAAACAGTCGCGCGTACGGGTATAGCGGTGCGGCTGAAAAGCCAGCAGCAGGCGACGACCGGGGAAGGCGCCACGGGCGGCGGCGATGGTCGCCCGCATCTCTACCGGATGATGGCCGTAGTCGTCGACCAGACTGAAGCGGCCGCCGTTGGCCAGCTTGACGTCGGCGTAGCGCTGGAAGCGACGACCGACCCCCTTGAAGTCGGTCAGCGCCTTGACGATCGCTGCGTCGGCAACCCCCAGCTCGCTGGCTACGGCAATCGCCGCCAGGGCGTTCAGGACATTGTGCCGGCCGGGCAGATTGAGGATCACCGGCAGGCGGCTGACGCTGCCGTTGACGCGCACGCAGTCAAAGCGCATCTGGCCCGCGGCCGCGCTGACATTGTCGGCATAGACATTGGCCGAAGGGTCGAACCCGTAAGTGACGATCTGCTTGCTGACCTGCGGGATGATTTCACGAACGTTGGCGTCGTCGACGCAGAGCACCGCCACCCCGTAGAACGGCAGGCGCTGCAGGAAATCGACGAAAGCCTGTTTGAGGCGGTTGAAATCGTGGCCGTAGGTTTCCATGTGATCGGCATCGATGTTGGTGACCACCGAGATCACCGGCGATAGAAACAGGAAAGAGGCATCGGATTCGTCGGCTTCGGCGACCAGGAATTCGCCGGAGCCCAGGCGAGCGTTGGCGCCGGCGGCGTTGAGCAGGCCGCCGATGACGAAGGTCGGGTCCATCCCGCCCTCGGCGAGAATCGACGCCGCCAGGCTGGTGGTGGTGGTCTTGCCGTGCGTTCCGGCGACCGCGATACCCTGCTTGAGGCGCATCAACTCGGCCAGCATCTGCGCCCGCGGCACTACCGGCACCTTGCGCTGCCGCGCCGCGATCACCTCGGGGTTATCCGCCTTGACCGCCGAAGAAACGACCACCGCGTCGGCCCCGTTGACGTTTTCGGCCGCGTGCCCGAGGAGCGTGCGCACGCCAATTTCGGCGAGGCGCCTGGTCGTCGCATTCTCCGCCAGGTCGGAACCGCTGACCGAAAAGCCCAGGTTGGCCAGCACCTCGGCAATGCCGCTCATCCCCGCGCCGCCGATACCGACGAAGTGAATGCTCTTGACTTTATGTTTCACGCGACCAGCTCCTCGCACATCCGCGCCACGTCTGCGGTCGCTTCCGGCTTGGCCAGCTCGCGGGCGCGCTCGGCCATTTCCGCCAACCGGCTGCGCGGGAAGTTGCGCAGCAGGCTGATCGACTCCGGCGTCAGCTCGGCTTGCGGCAGCAGCGTCGCGCCACCTGCCGACGACAGGAATTTCGCGTTGCTGGTCTGATGATCGTCGACCGCGTGCGGGAAGGGGACCAGGATGCTCGCCACGCCGGTCGCGGCGAGCTCGGCGACGGTCAGCGCGCCGGCTCGGCAGAGCACCAGATCAGCCCACTCGTAGGCCCCCGCCATGTCGTCGATGAACGCCGCGCAATGCGCCTGCACGCCAGCCGCCTGGTAGTTCTCGCGCAGTTGCGCGAGATGCTTCTCGCCAGCCTGATGGACGACCTGCGGTCGCTGGTCGGCGTCAATCAGGGCCAGCCCCCTGGGGACCATCTCGTTGAGCGCCGCGGCTCCCAGGCTGCCGCCGAGAACCAGCAGGTGCAGCGGCGGCTGGCGCCCGGCGAGGCGCTCGGCCGGCGGCGCGACGCGGCTCATCTCCGGACGCAAGGGATTGCCTACCCAGACGCCCTTCGGCAGCACATCGGGGAAACCACAGGCGACGCGGTCGGCCAGCCGGGCCAGCACCCGGTTGGCAAGGCCGGCCACAGAATTCTGTTCGTGGATGACGAGAGGGTAACGCAGGAGCGCCGCCATGATCCCGCCGGGAAAGCTGATATAGCCACCCATGCCCAGTACCACGTCCGGCCTGACCCGGCGCAGCTCCCGGCGCGCCTGCCAGCACGCCGACAACAGGTGGAAGGGAAGCAGGAGCTTGCGCAGCAGGCCCTTGCCGCGCAGCGCGGCAAAGCGGACCCAGGCCATTTCGTAACCGCGCGCAGGGACCAGCCGGGCTTCCATGCTGTCGGGCGCGCCCATCCAGACGACCTTCCAGTTGCGGCTCCGGAGCAGATCGGCGACCGCCAGGCCAGGGAAGACGTGCCCGCCGGTGCCACCGGCCATTACCAGCAGGGTCTTGCCGATCGTCGCGCTCATATTTTCGCCCCGCGCATCAGCTGGCGGTTTTCCCAGTCGATCCGGAGCAGAACCGCCACCGCCACGCAATTGGCCAGGATCCCGGAACCGCCGAAGCTCATCAGCGGCAGGGTCAGTCCCTTGGTCGGCAGCAGGCCGGTGTTGACTCCCATATTGATGAAGCTCTGCACACCCAGCCAGACGCCCAGGCCCTGCGCCACCAGCGCCGAGTAGAGGCGGTCGAGGGCCACCGCCTGACGACCGATGGCGAAAGCCCGCTGGACCAGCAGGCCAAACAGGAAGATCACCACCACGACGCCGACAAAGCCTAGTTCCTCGGCGATCACGGCAAGCAGGAAGTCGGTATGCGCCTCCGGCAGGTAGAACAGTTTCTCGACGCTGGCGCCGAGGCCGACCCCCATCAGTTCGCCGCGCCCGAAGGCGATCAGCGCGTGCGACAGCTGGTAGCCGCGGCCGAAGGCGTCGGCCCAGGGGTCCATGAAACCAAAAATGCGATCGCGTCGGTAAGGCGACAGGATGATCAGCGCGGCGAAGGCGGCGACCAGCACGACGATCAGGACGACGAACAGGCGCGCCCGCATGCCGCCGAGAAAGAGAATGCTGAAGGCCACCGAAATGATCACCACGAAAGCCCCGAAGTCCGGTTCCTTGAGCAGCAGGATGCCGACCGCGACCATCGCCACCGCCATCGGCAGAAAGGCCTTCTTCAGGTCATGCATGTGCGGCATCTTGCGCGCCGTGTAGTCGGCGGCGTATAGAACGGCAAACAGCTTCATCAACTCAGACGGCTGCAGATTGACGATTCCCAGCGGCAGCCAGCGCTGCGCGCCGTTGACCTCGCGACCAATTCCCGGAACGAGTACCAGCGCCAGCAGCAGGAAGCCGCCGACGAACAGCCATGGCGACCATTGTTGCCAAGTCGACAACGGGACCTGAAAGGCGACGGCCGCGGCGAGCAGCCCGATGATCAGGAAGACCGCATGGCGTACGAGGAAATAGGCCGGCTGATTGCCCGTTCCGCGCGCCGCCTCGGCGGTCGCCATCGACGCCGAGTAGACCATCACCATGCCGATCATGAGCAGGATCAGGCTGCTCCAGAGCAGCGCCAGATCGATCTCCGAAGGCAGCCGGCGCGGCGCGTCGAGAGCTCGCAACATCAGGCGGCCTCCCGTTCGAGACCGCGAACGGCGTCGACGAATACCGCGGCGCGATGCGCATAGTCGCGGTACATGTCGAGGCTCGCGCAGGCCGGCGAGAGCAGGACCGCATCGCCGCGCTGTGCCTGCGCCGCGCACCAGCGGACCGCTTCGGCCATCTCGCCAAAGGTACGCAGCGGCACGCCGCAGTCGGTGAGAAGCGCAGCGATCAGCGGCGCATCGCGGCCGATCAGCGCCACCGCACGCGCGTGCCCGGCGATCGCCCGCCGCAGCGGCGAGAAGTCCTGCCCCTTGCCGTCGCCACCGAGGATGATCGCCAGCTTGCAGCCTAGACCCTCAATCGCAGCCAGTGTGGCGCCGACATTGGTTCCCTTGGAGTCGTCGAAGTAGCGAACCCCGTTGATCTCGGCGATCCATTCGACGCGGTGGGCCAGACCGCCAAAGGAGGCCAGCGCCGGCAAGACGCTATGCGGGTCGATGCCAACCGCCTCGCACAGGGCCAGCGCGGCGAGCGCGTTGGCCGCGTTGTGGGCGCCGATCAGCTTGATCTCACTGAGCGCAATCAGCCGCTCGGCTCCGCGCAGCAGCCAGCCGTCGGCGATCCCGTAGTCGTCTGCCCGCGGCGGCGCCTTGAGACCAAAGCTGATTACCCGACCGTTCCTGCGCGCGGCAGCCAGGCTGCGGCTGTCGTCGCGATTGACGACCATTACGCCGTCCCCCTGGAAGATCCGCGCCTTGGCCGCAGCGTACTGGTCGAGGCCCCGATAGCGGTCGAGATGGTCTTCGCAGACATTGAGCACCGTTGCCGCATCGGCAGCCAGCGAACAGGTCGTTTCGAGCTGGAAACTCGACAGCTCCAGTACCCAGACCGCTGGCAGCTGACCGCTGTCGATGGCTGCCATCAAGGCGTCGAGCGCGGCCGGGCCGATGTTGCCAGCAACCACCGTACGCCGGCCCGCCGCCCGGCACAAGGCACCGGTAAGCGCAGTGGTGGTGGTCTTGCCGTTGCTGCCGGTAATGGCGATCACCAGCGCCTCCGGGGTCGACCGGTGGACGGCCCAGGCGAACAGCTCGACCTCGGAAACCAGCGGAACGCCGCGCGCACGCGCCTCCTGAACCAGCGGCTCGTCCACCCGTACGCCAGGAGAAATGGCCATCAGGTCGACCCCGGCGAAGGCTTCCGCAGCGAACGGGCCGGCAAAGACCACTGCTTCGGGGACCGCGGCACGCAGCGCATCGGCCTGCGGCGCGGCGCAACGGCTGTCGGCAACGCGCACGCGCGCGCCCTGACGGGCCAGCCACCTGGCCATCGCCAGGCCGCTTTCGCCAAGGCCGATGACGAGGATCAACTTTCCGCTCAGTTCCATCTCAGCGCAACTTCAGGCTGGACAAGCCGATCAGCACCAGCATGATGGTGATGATCCAGAAGCGGACGACGACCTGCGTCTCCTTCCATCCGCCCAGTTCAAAATGGTGATGCAAGGGAGCCATGCGGAAGATCCGCCGGCCACCGGTGACCTTGTAGTAGAGGACCTGTGCGGCAACCGACAGCGTTTCAGCGACGAAGACGCCGCCCATGATCGCCAGCACGATCTCCTGGCGGACGATGATCGCCACCGTTCCCAGCGCCGCGCCCAGCGCCAGGGCGCCAACGTCGCCCATGAAGACCTCGGCCGGATAGGCGTTGAACCACAGAAAGCCAAGGCCGGCACCAGCCATGGCGCCGAGGAAGATCGCCAGTTCGCCGGCGCCCGGGACGTAGGGCAGGAACAGATAGCGGGCATAGACTGCGTTGCCGGCAACGTAGGCGAAGATCGCCAGGGCGGCGGCAATCATCACCGCCGGCATGATCGCCAGACCATCGAGGCCATCGGTGAGGTTGACGGCGTTGCTGGTACCGACGACCACCAGATAGCTCAGGACGATGAAGCCGATGATCCCCAGCGGATACGAGACGGTCTTGAAGAAAGGCACGATCAACTGCAGTTGCGCCGGGCCACTGGCGCTCAGCGCCAGATACAGCGCCACCAGCAAACCGAGCGCCGATTGCCAGAAATACTTCCAGCGCGAAGCCAGCCCGCGCGGATCACGGTTGACGACTTTCTGCCAGTCGTCGTACCAGCCGATACCGCCAAAGCCGATCGTAACGATCAGCACCACCCACACGTAGCGGTTGCTGAGGTCGCCCCACAGCAGCGTGGTGACGCTGATCGCGATCAGGATCAGCGCGCCGCCCATGGTCGGTGTTCCGGACTTGACGAGGTGTGACTGCGGGCCGTCCTGGCGAACCGCCTGGCCGATCTTCTTGGCGGCCAGCCAGCGGATCAGCGGCGGACCCGCCATGAAAGAGATGATCAAGGCGGTCATCACGGCAAGCACCGTTCGCAAGGTGATGTACGAAAAGACGTTGAAGGCGCGTACGTCCTGCGCCAGCCACTGGGTCAGCAAGAGCAGCATCAGTCGCCACCTGCAGCCGGTGGCAGCGCAACGGCGTCGGCCACCCGTTCCATGCGCATGAAGCGGGAGCCCTTGACCAGAACCGTCGTCTCCGGCGTCAGTTCGGCGACCAGGGCCTCGATCAGCGCGTCGATGGTGCTGTAGTGCTGGCCACCGCTACCGAAGTTGTGCGCGGTGAGGGCACTCGCGTCACCCAGAGTCAGCAGCCGATCGATACCCTGGCTCTTGGCGTAGCCGCCTATTTCGTCGTGAAACTGGCCGCTCATGTCACCGATTTCACCCATGTCGCCGAGCACCAGAACGGTCTTGCCGATCGTCGCCGCAAGTACGTCGATGCCCGCGCGCACCGAGTCCGGGTTGGCATTGTAGGTGTCGTCGAGCAACACCGCCTGCTGCAACGCGGTCCGCCGTTGCAGCCGCCCCTTGAGCCCACGAAAAACGCTCAGGCCAGCGTGCACCGCCGCCAGCGGCACACCGGCCGCCAGGCACGCGGTGGCGGCAGCCAAGGCGTTGCGTGCATTGTGCTGCCCCGGCACGGCCAGGACGATGTCCACCTCACCGTCGGGAGCGCGCACAGTCAGCCGGCTCTCGAGACCGTGCAGATAGAACCGGCCGGTGACATCGGCTGCCTTGTCGAAACCGAAAGTCATCACCCCGAGGCCATGACATTGGCTACGCCACAGGTCTGCCCAGGGGTCGTCGGCGTTGAATACCGCCACGCCGTTTTCGTCGAGACCGCTGTAGATGCTGCCCTTTTCGGCGGCAATCGCCTCCAGCGAACCCATCCCTTCCAGATGCGCCCGTTGCGCATTGGTCACCACGGCGACGCCGGGGCGAGCGATTCCGGCCAGATAGGCGATCTCGCCGGGATGATTCATGCCCATCTCGATGATCGCGGCGCGATGCGTCGCATTCAGCTTGAGCAGGGTAAGCGGCAGACCGATGTCGTTGTTGAAGTTGCCTTGGGAGGCCAGCACCGCGCCGTCAAAAGCGACCTTCAAGATGCTGGCGATCATCTCCTTGGTGGTGGTCTTGCCATTGCTGCCGGTCACCGCCAGCAGCGGCAGTGTGAAGCGATTGCGCCAGTCAGCCGCCAGCGCACCCAGCGACAGGCGGGTCTCGGCAACCCGCAGCAAGGGCAGACCAGCGACCAGCAGGCCATCGGCGCAGTCTGCCGCCACCACCGCGGCAGCGGCGCCACGCGCCATCGCCGCGGCGAGGTAGTGGTGGCCGTCGAAATGTTCACCGCGCAGGGCGACGAACAGCTCGCCAGGGGCAATTGCCCGACTGTCGGTGGACACGCCGCTGAAGGTCACATTCTCGCCGGCGAGCTGGCCGGCCGTCGCACGTGCAGCCGCCATGAGATCCATCATGACCGTCACAGCGCCACCTCCCGACGAGCGGCGAGTGCGGCTGCCGCGTTCGCCACGTCCGAAAACGGCCGACGTACGCCAGCGATCTCCTGATAAGACTCGTGCCCCTTGCCGGCGAGCAGGACCACCTCGGACGGATGTGCGGCAACGATGGTCTGGCGAATCGCCTGTGCACGATCGGTGACGATCTCGGCAGCCGGCGCCCCGACACGGATTTCGTCGAGGATCGCCTGTTGATCCTCGCCACGAGGATTGTCGCTGGTCAGTACGACCCGATCGGCAAGTCGCGCCGCGACCGCTCCCATCAACGGCCGCTTGCCGCGATCACGATCGCCGCCACAGCCGAAAACGACCACCAGACCAGCGCCCCGCGCCGCGGCGACCGGGCGCAAGGCGCCCAGGGCACTCTGCAGCGCGTCCGGGGTGTGCGCGTAATCGACGACGACCAGCGGCTGATTGTGACCACCGAGTTTTTCCAGGCGACCTGCCGGCGAACGCAGGCTGGCGAAGCGCTCGGCGACGGCCTGCGGCGCTAGCCCGGCGTCGATCAATACCGCTGCCACGGCGAGCAGATTGGAGA
>DPSD01000733.1:7791-8253 GCA_003538495.1 Accumulibacter sp. | reverse complement strand
GCGCTCGCCAGCAACGCGCAGCCTGCGGCGCTGACCGGGATCCAGAACTACCGTTATCTGGTCAATGGCCTGCCGTCTCCAGAGCGGGAATTCCCGGCGCTGGTCCATGAATTCGAAGGCCTGGCATTCACCGAGGACGGAAGTCTCTGGGCCTCGATCGCTGCCGATCCGCTGGGCACCCGGAGAGACTTCTGGCGGCTGGACGTGCGCGACAATGTCGTTTACCAGGTCATTGCCGACACGCGTTTCGAACCAACCGCAAGGTTTGCCAACCCGGTCGCGCTGGCTGGCGAGGGTTCGCGACTGATTGTCGGCGAGAACTTCGCCGCCTTGCGAGCGAGCGGCCTGGCCATCAATGACGTCCTCTGGGCATTCACCCCGGGCGTCAGCAGCCCTGAATTGCCCGACTGGACCTTCTCGCTCCCGGCGACCGAATGCGATGAAGTGGAAGGTGCTGCCACG
>DPSD01000733.1:0-7535 GCA_003538495.1 Accumulibacter sp. | reverse complement strand
GGAAGGTGCTGCCACGGCCGGGGGCAAGCTCTACGTGAGCTGTCAGACCGACGGGACGATTATCGAGATAGACCCGCAGAGCGGTCAGATCGGCAAGAAATTCCCGCTTGATGCGCAATTGCTCGGCCTCGAAGCGCTCGATGACGGTCGCCTCCTGGTCGGCGACTACAGCAACCACCGCTTGCTGGTCTTCGATCTGGCGCTGCAGCAGGTCACCGACTCGATCGACCTGGCAAGCCTCTTCACAGGGCCAGACAGCGACTATTTTCGCCTTGTCGGCGAGGAGTACCTGGTGCAGGTGGTCCCGTCGGAGGGTTTCAGGAGCGTTCCGGATCCGGATGGCCTCGCCTATCGGGACGGCACGATCTACATGGCCTTTGATGGCGACTTGCGGATTTTCGCCATCGCCTTGCGTGTTCCCGAGCCGACGACAGTGGTGCTCCTGGGCCTGGCATTGCTCTGCCTGGCCTGGGTGTTTCGCCGCCGCTAGGCCGCACCAGGCCGACCGCCTGGCCGTTACGCAGCCTTGGCGTGTGTCATATGCCTTATACATGGTTCGTCTACGGGGTGCGGGTGCAGCCCGGCAAGCCGCCAGTCGTCCGGACGCTAACGACTTTCATGCCGACAGCCTTGCCGTGTTGAGCGATCTGCGGCATGATCTGGCTCAACGCCGACGACGGCGGTCTACTCGACCAATCTTCCGAAGAGCCAATGACCCTCCCGCGCCCACGCCTTTCAGCCGTGCCGAGCCCCGCTTTGCGGGCAGCAGCAGACGTCTAGGGCGCGCGTGGGTTCGCTGCTGCGCCTGATCCGGGAGCTCCTGCACGACGCTGCGCGAGACCTGGCGCCGACGCTGATCGTGGTCGCGATCTTCCAGGCTTTTTTCATCCAGCGCATGCCGGACAGCCCGGGCGCGCTGATCGGCGGGTTTGCCGCCGTGCTCATCGGCCTGGCCTTGTTCGTCAAGGGGCTGGACGCGGCGATCTTTCCGGCCGGCGAGACGATGGCCTTCGATTTCGCGCGCCGCGGTTCCTTTCTGTGGCTGATGCTTTTTGCCTTCTGCATCAGCTTCGCCTCGGTCGCCGCCGAACCGGCGCTGATGGCCGTGGCCTACAAGGCGGAGGCCGTTTCCGGCGGCAGCATGGGCGCGATGACCCTGCGCATGGTCGCCGCCCTGGCTGTTGGGCTGGCGGTGATGGTCGGTGTCTGGCGCATCGTGCTGGGGCATCCGATCGCCCACTACCTGATTCCGGGATACCTGATTGTCGTCGCACTGACGGCCGTGTCGCCGCCGGAACTCGTCGGTCTGGCCTTCGATTCGGGCGGCGTCGTCGCTTCGACGGTCACCGCGCCGCTCCTGACGGCGATGGGTGTCGGCCTGGCGGCGACCATCCGAGGCCGCAATCCGATGCTCGACGGTTTCGGCCTGATCGCCTTCGGTGCTCTGGCGCCGATGATCGTCATCCAGCTCTACGGAATTCTCTTCTTTGTGGCCGTCGATCCGGGTGTCGCGGTGGTGATGATGCCCACCGATGACCAGCACCACCTGGGGGCGATGGCGATGCTCGGCAACTTCATGGGAATGGTCAAAAACCTGTTGCCGATCATCGCCGTGGTCCTGTTCTCGAGTTTCGTGATCCTGCGGCGGCCGCTCGCCGACCCCAAGGGTCTGGCCGTCGGCATGCTCTTCGTTGCCGTCGGCCTCTACCTTTTCGACGAAGGCTTGCAGGTCGGACTTTTTCCGCTCGGCGACGAGATGACCAGTGGGTTGATGCAGGACGGCGTGGCCATGTGGGTGCTCTATCTCTATGGTTTCCTGATCGGATTCGCGACGACGATGGCCGAACCGGCGCTGATTGCGCTGTCGATCAAGGCCGACGAAGTGAGCCTGGGCCAGCTCAAGGGCTTCTGGCTGCGCTCGCTGGTTTCGGTTGGGGTCGGCGTTGGCCTGGTGATTGGTTGCGCGCGAATCGTTGACGGTACGCCGATCGCTTACTGGCTGATTCCCGGCTACCTGCTGGTGATCGCCATGACCAAGCTGGCGCCGCGATTCATCATCCCGATCGCCTTCGACTGCGGTGGCGTGACCACTTCGACGGTGACCGTCCCGCTGGTGACGGCACTTGGCGTGGGGCTCGCCGAGCGCACGCCTGGCCGGGACCCGATGATCGACGGATTCGGCCTGATCGCCTTCGCCTCGCTGCTGCCGATGATTATTGTGATGTCCTATGGCATCGTCGCCACCTTGCTGCGGACGCCAAGGAAACAGATCAAGGAGAAAGCACCATGAAATTTTCCGCTGTCGTGCTGATCGTCCCCGACGAGGACGAGAACCGTGCCGTCGAGCTTCTCAAACAGGCTGGCGCTGCCGGCATCACCATTCTCAAGGGCAAGGGTTTGCGGCACAACGAGCGCAAGACCTTTCTCGGTCTTGGTCTGGAGCGCAAGGAGTCATTGTTGCTGTGCGTCACCGAGCAACAAATGGCGATGCGCATCCTGAAGGCAGTGAAGCTGCAGATGAAGCTCGAACTCCCGGGGGGAGGACTGGCTTTCTCGATAGCGCTGGGCAGCGTCGTCGGGATCGGTCTGGAGCAAATGAAGCTCTTTCGCCGCGAAGTGGAAGAGGGCATGTGAGCCGCGCCGGACATCGGCGGCGTACCGTGCCGATTGCTGAGGATGATCATTGAGTGAAGGAGTACTAGCCATGTTGGTTGCCGCAATCATGAAGAGAAACGTCATCACCATCAACCCGCTGGCGACCGTGCGTGAAGCGCTGATGGTGATGAAGGAGCGTGGCGTCAAGTCGCTGGTCGTGGAAAAGCGCCATTCAGGCGACGCGCACGGCTTGATCGCCTATCGTGACGTGGCCCGGGCGGTTATCGCCGACGATGGCGACATCGACCTGCTCAACGTCTATGACATCGCGCAGAAACCGGCGCTGCAGGTCTCCCAGCATCTCGAGGTCCGCTATCTGGCTCGCCTGATGATCCAGTATTCGGTGAAAAGCGTGCTGGTGATCGACAACAACGATCTGCAGGGCTTCGTTTCGGATACCGACGTGGTCGCCAGTCTGATCGACCGGGCAGCGCAGGAAAAATAGAACTGACTGGCCATGGAAAAAAACGTTCGCCGTTATTCTGCCTACATTCCCCGCTGGTGCCAGGCATTTGGTGACCACGCACCCGACCCTGGTGGTGAAGGCCGCGCCGTCGAGTGGTTGGTGGGCGCCGACGCCGTCGGTGTCGTGGTCTTGCCGGATGTTCGACGCCTGCTGACGCACGAATTGCTCGGTGCGAGCAGACCCGAACTGGAGTTTGGCAGGCAGTCGGTGCGGCTCAACCAGCGAACCTTCGACCAGATGAACATCCTCGGGCATCCGGGTTACGCGGCCTTGCGCGAACTGCTGCTCGGCGCCGAAGACGCGCACATGTACCTGACCTACCACCTGATCCACCCGCCGGGGACGCGGATCATCACCATTTCGCGCAAAGCCCCGTTGCCGCTGCTGTACAAGGAGATGGCGCCGCTGCGGATCACGGTCTGCGAGTGAGTAACCGCGGCGTCACCGGAGTGATCGCCATGGCGGTCTTCCGCGCGACGCCCCCGTGCGTGGCCGCAGCCGACTCATGGTCCGACGCCAGCGGCGGAACACGCGCCACTGAGCGGCGTACCGGGGACACGAACGGGCCGGTGTGCGTTATCGCCATCGGGCCTGCCTGGCGCCGGCGAGCGGCGGGGAGCAGGGGCGGTGCTATAATCGCCGCTCATTTCCGCGCGTTTTTTCGATGCTAATCACCCGCCGTCTCGAGTTTGACGCAGGTCACCGTATTCCCGACCACAATAGCCAGTGTCGTCATCTGCATGGCCATCGCTATGTCATCGAGATCACGCTTGGCGGCGACATCATCCGCCGGGCTGGCGATCCGGCCAATGGCATGGTGATGGATTTTTCCGAGGTCAGGGATCTGGCCAGGCAACATCTGGTCGATGCCTGGGATCACGCTTTTCTCGCCTGGGTCGGCGACGAACCGGTGGTGGACTTCCTGCAATCGCTGCCGGAACACAAGACGGTGTTGCTCGATTGCGTGCCGACCGCTGAAAATCTTGCCCAGAAAGCGTTCTCGATTCTCGATGAGGTCTATCGCGATAGCTACGGGAACCACCTGCAGCTGGAACGTGTGCGTCTCTACGAAACGCCGAACTGCTGGGCTGAGGCGATACGCGGATAGCCGGCGCGATCATGCCGCTCAAGTGTTGAAAAGATGCGGCAACGGGGGCCTGAAGTGACCCGGCGTACGGATGATGAAAGGCGGTTGCGCCACAGGGTGGAGCGGCCGGGCCGGCGCAAGGCGAAAGCAAGTCCCGGAATGCGCCACCCCGCCGGTGCGCACGTGCGGGGAAGATGGTCATGACCGACGCGCATGGGCCGCTAAAGCGGGCCAGAGGATCGGACGGCGATCCGCCCGAACTCGAGGTGATGATCGAGGTGCCGCGCGGCAGCTTTCTGAAACGCGGATCGCTTGGCCATATCGATTTCGTCTCGCCCTTTCCGTGCCCGTTCAACTACGGATCGGTCCCGACTCTTCTGGGACTCGAAGGCGACCTGCTGGATGCGCTGGTACTCGGCCCGCGCCTGCACCTGGGCGCGCGGATACGGGTCAGGGCGTGGGGCGCGGTGACGCAGACCGACCGCGGCATGGTTGACGACAAACTGGTGTGCAGCCTTTACCCGCCGAGCCCCGCGGAGCAAGCGGCGGTGCTCCGTTTCTTCCATTTCTATGCGAAGTGCAAGGGCTTGCTGAACGTGGTGCGCGGTCGACCTGGGCGCAACGCGTGCGATGGCTGGTGTTCCGCCGCGCAAGCGATGGCCAGAGCGAGGCCGCGGCCGGAGTCGTGGAAGGGGTCGGCGGTCAGGTACTGACCGTGCGTGGCGAACAGGATTAAGGAAGGGCGTTCGGATTCTGGACCGTGTCGGGGCCTGCACGCAGCGCTCGAGAAGCGACCCAGGTGTGGCACGAGATTCATTCTTCTGTGGTAGATTCCCGCAAGGAGAAAAAGCATTGGTAGAACGCAAGGTTCGTTACGGCATCTATCTTGGCGCCATCCAGCGCCATAAGCGACAGATCAGCTTTGCTGCGCTTCTGGAGGCCGAGCGACTGCGGCCCAAGCGGCCCGCACTGCGGCCCATCGATCTGCACCGCCTGCTGACTCCGTACGTTTCCATCCGCTTCGGCGAGCAGTTGCGTGCGGTCCTGCCGCTGGCGTTGATGCTGATCGGCTTTCAGGCGCTCGCCCTGCGCACGTCGCTGCTCGACGCCCAATCAGTCACTTTGGGCATCGTCGCGGTGATGGTCGGCCTGATGTGTTTCATGGAGGGCGTCAAGATCGGCTTGATGCCCTTCGCCGAGAATGTCGGCTTCCAGATGCCGGGCAAGACACACCCGACCGTGCTGCTCTCCTTCAGTGTGCTTCTGGGCGCCGCGGCGACCTTTGCCGAACCGGCGATCGGGGCGCTGCAGGCCGCCGCCAGTGCCATATCGCCGGAGCGCTCGCCCTGGCTGCGTCAACTGCTCGGCCCATATTCCCATTGGCTGGTCCTGGCGGTCGCCGGCGGGGTTGGCCTGGCGGTCAGCCTGGGGATGCTGCGCACGATGTTCGGCTGGCAACTCAAGACGATGGTCCTGCTGATCATGCCACCAACCCTTGGCCTGACCGCGTGGTGTGCGCAGCAGCCAGAACTGGCGCCGATCATCGGTCTCGCCTGGGACTGCGGCGCGGTCACCACTGGTCCGGTCACGGTGCCGCTGGTGCTGGCGGTCGGCGTCGGCGTGGCGGCTTCGACTGGGCGCAGCGACAACCCGTTGTCGGGCTTCGGGATCGTCACCCTGGCGTCGATCTTCCCGATTCTTGCGGTGCTCAGTACGGCAATCTATCTGACCAGCCAGGGTGCCGGGGCGATGCTGCCAGTGCTGCCGCCAAGCCTTGACGGCTGGTACAACCAGACGCCTTTTGCCGAGATTCTCGGCGCCTTGCGTGCCATCGTGCCGTTGGTCCTGCTGCTGGTGCTGGTCCAGACCGTGCTGCTGGGCCAGAAGATCCGCCAGCGCAACATCTTCGTCTACGGCGTGTCGATGGCGCTGGTCGGTATGTTGCTCTTCAATCTTGGTCTCACCGCCGGCCTGGTGGCGCTCGGTGAGCAGGCGGGCAACAACGTTCCGTGGGCCTTCTCGCCGCACCGGGAAACCGGCGCGCCGCCGCTCTATCCGTTCGCGCTGGGAATCGGTTTGACCCTCGCCTTCGCCTTTGCCATCGGCTTTGGCGCGACCATTGCCGAACCGGCGCTCAACGCCATGGGCATGACCGTCGAGAACCTCACCGATGGCGCTTTCCGCAAGCGCATGCTGATCCATGCCGTTGCGGCTGGCGTTGGCATCGGCGCCGCGCTGGGAGTCGCGCGCATCCTGTTTCACCTGCCGGTATGGACGCTGCTGCTGGGCGGCTACACGATAGCCCTGGCCTTGACCGTCGTCTCGCGCGAAGAGATCGTCAACCTCGCCTGGGACAGCGCCGGCGTCACCACTGGTCCGGTTACCGTGCCGCTGCTGCTGGCGCTGGGCATCGGCCTTGGCGAAGTAGTCGGCGCCGCCGAAGGCTTCGGCATTCTCGCGATGTGTTCGGTCGGCCCGATCATCTCGGTGCTGGGCACCGGCCTGTGGATTGACATGAAGACCCGCGGACCAACAAGGAGCAAGAAGTCATGAGCAAGGCGAACGAACTGATCGTGCTGACCGATGTGATGCTGATCACCGTCGTCGTTCAGCGCGGCATCGCCGATCTGGTCGTCCAGGTCGCGGTTGAAGCCGGTGCACAGGGGGCGACCGTCTTTCATGCCCACGGCACCGGCGTCCGGCAAAAACACCTGGGTATCCTCGGCCTGACGGTCAACACGGAGAAGGAAATCATCTACATCGCGGTGCCATCGGAGCAGGCGGACAGCATGTTCGAACGGATTTTCGTCTCGGCGAAGATGGACACGCCGGGGATGGGCATCCTGTGGATGACGCGACTCGACAAGATGGCCACCTACGTGCCGCACGAGGTGGCTGCCCGCTTCGGGGTACACACGGAGCGCGGTGGATGAGCGTCCTGGCGCACATCGGCTACGGCGTCGAGAAGAAGCTGATCACGGCGATCGTCGTCAGCGGCCGCGGCATGAAGCTGACCAAGCTGGTCGAGCACGAGCCTGGCGTGCTATCGGTCAGCCACCACCATGCCCGCGGC
The DNA here is from genome assembly GCA_003538495.1 of Accumulibacter sp. Next base: position 254 of record DPSD01000733.1, on the reverse strand, counting down.
ACCGGTCGCCGGAAGCCCGGATCACTGTTGTGGAGCGAGCGGGACGTGGTGATGGTGCTGGTCGAGGAACCCCGGTCCGACGAGATCTTTGCCCAGCTCTTCGCGGCCGGCAAGATCGGCGAACCACATCAGGGCGTCATCTTCATGGAGACGGTGTGCCGCGGGCACCCGATGATGCCCTTTGTGTAAGGGGGGTCACATCTGTAAGGGGGGTCATGTAAGGGGGGTCACATCTAACATTGCGATATCCCTCC
>DPSD01000735.1:1439-11052 GCA_003538495.1 Accumulibacter sp. | reverse complement strand
ATTTTATGTGGCAACAAGATGACCGCCACCATGATGAGCTGCAGGATGATGAAGGCGATTGAGCCCTTGTAAATCTGCGCGGTGGTGACGGCAGAAATACGCTTGCCCGTGACCTGATCGGTGTAGTCGCTGCGGGCGGCCACGCTGCGAAGGTAGAACAAGGCAAAACCGAACGGCGGGGTCAAGAAAGAGGTCTGCAGGTTCATGGCCAGCAGCACCCCGAACCAGATCAGGTTGATGTCCAGTTTTTCCGCCACCGGGGCCAGCAACGGAATCACGATGAACGCGATTTCGAAGAAGTCGATGAAGAAGCCCAGCACAAAGACCAAGAAGTTCACAAAGATCAGGAAACCCATCTGACCACCAGGCAGCTTGTCAAACAGGTGTTCCACCCAGAAGTGACCATCGGCTGCGTTGAAGGTGAAGCTGAAAACGGTGGATCCGATCAGGATGAACAGCACAAACGACGCCAGCTTGGCCGTGCTGTCCATGGCTTCACGGGTCAGGCCCCAGGTCAACCGATTTTTGATCATCGCCAGAATCAGTGCGCCCACGGCACCCATGGCACCGCCTTCGGTCGGCGTTGCGATACCCATGAAGATCGTCCCGAGGACCAGGAAGATCAGCATCAGCGGTGGCACCATGGTGGTCAGCACGCGTAGCAGCAGTTTGCTGCCATGCAATGTTCGCGCCGCCGCTGGCAGTGCCGGAGCCCATCTGGGCTTGAACAGTGCCACCGCCAGGACATAGCCGACGTAGAAGAGGGTCAACACGATGGCCGGCAGGAAGGCACCCTTGTACATGTCGCCGACCGACTTGCCCAACTGGTCGGCCATGATGATCAGAACCAGCGCTGGCGGCAGGATCTGGGCCAGCGTTCCCGATGCGGCAATGACGCCGGTCGCGAGCTTGGTGTTGTAGCCGTAGCGCAGCATGATCGGCAGCGAGATCAGCCCCATCGAGATCACCGATGCCGCGACCACGCCGGTGGTCGCCGCGAGCAGCGCGCCGACGAAGATCACCGCAAAGGCCAGGCCGCCGCGCAGCGGGCCGAAAATTTGGCCGATGGTGTCGAGCAGGTCTTCGGCCATCCCCGATCGTTCGAGGATCAGCCCCATGAACGTGAAGAAGGGAATGGCCAGCAAGGTGTCGTTGTTCATGATGCCGAAGATGCGGTCCGGCAACGCCTGGAACAGCTGTGGGCCGAGCAGGCCGAGTTCGATGCCGATCAGACCGAAGAAGATGCCGTTGGCCGCCAGCGCGAACGACACCGGGAAACCGACGAGCAGGAACAGGACCATCGAAGCGAAGATGATCGGCGCCATGTTGTTGATCAGGAACTCGGTCATCACAGTTCTCCCTTCCGCGCCTTGATGGCCAGCGCCAGCTCTTCTTCCGCAGTCGGTTTGTGCGGCTTGGCCGTCGGGTCGGGACACAGTCCCTGCAGAAAACCGATCCGTTTGATCAACTCCGAGACGCCCTGCATGACCAGCAGAAAGAAGCCGATCGGTACCAGGAGGCGTACCGGCCAGACCGTCAGGCCGCCGGCGTTGCTCGATTGTTCGTTGTTATGAAACGCCAGCAGGAAGATCGGCCACGACATGTACATGATGGCGACGGCCATCGGCATCAGGAAGAAAATGATCCCGAAGATGTCGATCCAGGCCTGGCCGCGCTTGGAGAGGTGGCCGGCAATCAGGTCGATGCGCACGTGTTCGTTGCGCATCAGGGTATAGCCCGAGCCGAGGAGGAAAATCGCCGAGAACAGGTACCACTGGATCTCGAGGAAGGCGTTTGAGCTGAAGTCGATGGTGTAGCGCATGACGGCGTTGCCGGCGCCAATCAGGGTGACGACCAGGACCAGCCAGATGATGCTCTTGCCGACGCGTTCGGTGATACCGTCGATCAGACTCGATAGCTTGAGTAAACCATTCACGGGAAACCCTCCATAGGCGGCTGAAAATTCGGTCCTCCCAGACCCGAGCCTTTGCATCTTGCCGTCTCGCCGGGCGGTGGCCTTGGCCACCGGATCAATACCACAGCCTGTGCCGAACAGGCGGCATGAAAGCGGCGTGATTATGGCACATCTTTTCTCTATGCGAAAACGATTTCACCCGCTGGAAACCATCCCCCAAGAATGGGAAAAATTCTGGTCTATCAGCTATTTAAACTTCGACTCCGGTTCCGGTCAGCGGTCGCTTGCGCGAACCCGGCCGGTCAGGGCGAGCACCCGGGCTGTCCCTTCCGTCAGGGCGCCGCTGCGTCAAAGCCGGTCGAGCGCCGGCTTGACGGACCTGATGACGTCTCGGGGATACGGTGCGCCCGAGCTTCGGCGGCAGTAGGCGCTCGGGGCCGGTGCGACGCTGGTTGCCGCAGCCAGCAAGCGGTTGGGCGGCAGCAAGCGGCATGGAGCCCTGGCAGGTCGAGCAGGGCCAGGAGAGTGGCGGCGACGATCAGCCCGCCCATGATGGCTACCGCCATCGGCCCCCGGAAGACGCTGTGGGTCAGCATGATCGGCCGGAAACGTCGGACGGCCGGCGCGATGACCGCCAGGACGCCACCGGGCAGGTGTTTGTCGGCCAGCCGACAGAATGCGGAGCTGTAGAGCTTGCCAATCGCGAAGTTCGGCGGGTCGGGAAAATCGACGACGACGAAATCGGAACGAGCGTCGTTTTCCTCCAGCCACTCCCGGGGGTCGGCATTGGCCACCGTCACTTCCGGCGAGTGCAGCGCGTCGTGATCGAGCTGGCGCAAGGGTGGTGCGCTGGCGAACAGTCGGGTCATCGCCGGGTCGCGTTCGGCCAGCGTCACCGACGCGACCTGTGGGTACCTGAGAATCCCGAATGCCGCCAGCCCGTCGCCGCCCCGGGGTACCAGCACCCGCCGCACGGCCGGCTGGCCAGTCCGGAATAAACCAGTGCTTCGTGGTTGCGGTACTCGTCGCGCGAGCTGAACGGCAGGCTGTTGTTCAGGTGCAGGCGCAAGTCGTCCTTGCAGCGGGTCGGGACGATCCGTTGATAGGGTGTGCTCTCGGCATCGACGATCTCGTCTGCGTAGAGGTGGGCCTCGGCCAGCGAGCTAAGTTCACCAGCCGCGACGAAGGCCAGCCGCAGTCCGAGCATGGCCGCCGCGCATCGGCCCGGATGCCGGACCAGCAGCAGCGGAAAGAGGACCGACACGACGAGTGCTCCGAGCTAATCGACGGTGAGCACCTGCGAGACCAGATCCTCGAACGCCAGGTCGTGCTTGAGGATGCGCATGATCAACGGGATTTCGAGTCCGACCATCACCCCCTGTCTGAGTACCGCCAGGTACAGCGCCAGCTTGAACGGTGCCGCCGACCACGCGACGAAGAAGAACAGTCCGGTAGCCGACAGGCAACCGACGACGCCGACCATCAACTCGATCTGGATGAGGCCCGGCACCAGGTGCTGTTCGACGTGGCGCGACAGCCACGAGCCGATACCCATGGCCAACAGGCAAGTGCCGATGATCGTCGAGAACTGGGTGACCGAGTCACCGAGCAGCGCGCCGGCGATCAACTCGTAGGCCAGACCACATGCGGCGATAAAGAACACCGAGAAGAGCAGCCCGTGTTTCATGGCCAGCAGCGGCCAGCGATTCCCGGCCCGGGCGTGTCGACTGGGGTGGCGGATGGTTGGCGCTGCGCCGTTGGCTTGCTCTCTTTCGCTCGTCGTCCATTCCATTCCTGAAAGCCGGACGCGCCGTGGTCGGCTTCTGCGCGCCCAGGCGGCGGCCGGAATGACTGTCCGGAAAGCCGGCAGCATGCGAATTGCGCTACCATGTCCAGCCCTGAGGCTGCTCTTTGTACTGCGGCTGGTCCATCGCCGCAAGGGCGAGAAGCAGGCGACGCCAGCGAATCGACGATCCGGATGACTTCACGATGAACCTTACGACAAGCAAACCCGAACTGGCCCGAAACACGCTGGCGATCCTTTTCATCGGCCTGCTGATCGCCGCTTCCGGCTGGATCCTGAAGCCCTTCCTGCCGGCGCTGATCTGGGCGACGATGGTCGTTGTCGCCACCTGGCCGGTGATGTTGCGGGTGCAGCGGCACCTCGGCAATCGGCGTACGCCGGCGGTCGTGGTGATGACCGTGCTGGTGCTGCTGGTGCTGGTGGTCCCCTTGTCGCTGGCGATCGCCACCCTGGTGGAAAACGCCGACCGGATCACCGGATGGGGAAAATACCTCGCCACCGTCGAGGTGCCTGAGCCACCTGCCTGGGTCGCTACCGTGCCGCTGGTCGGCGACAAGATCGAGCACGCCTGGCTGCAGCTGGCGGCGGCTGGAAGGTCGGGGATAGCGGCCAAGGTGGCGCCCTATGCGGGCAACTTGACCAAGTGGTTCGTCGCCGAGGTCGGCAGTTTCGGGCTGGTCTTCGTGCAGTTCCTGCTCACCGTTGCCTTGTCGGCGATCCTCTACGCCAGCGGTGAGCAGGCGGCGGTCGGAGTGCGGCGCTTCGGCCGGCGGCTGGCCGGAGAACGCGGCGACGGCGCGGTGGTGCTGGCGGCGCAAGCCGTTCGTGCGGTGGCGCTGGGTGTCGGCATTACCGCGCTGGTACAGGCTCTGCTCGGCGGCATCGGCCTGGCGATCGCCGGCGTTCCGCTGGCCGGGATCCTGACCGCGCTGATGTTCATGCTGTGTCTTGCTCAACTCGGCCCGACCATGGTGCTGGCGCCAGCGGTCGTCTGGTTGTACTGGAGCGGCGACACCGGCTGGGGCACCTTCCTGCTGGTGTGGACGATGATCGTTGGCACAATGGACAATTTCCTGCGTCCGCTGCTGATCAAACAAGGCGCAGACCTGCCCTTGCTGCTGATTCTCGCGGGTGTGATCGGCGGCCTGCTGGCCTTCGGTCTGGTCGGGATCTTCGTCGGGCCGGTCGTCCTGGCGGTCGCCTATACGCTGCTCGAAGCCTGGCTCGAAGAGGCCGCGGCGCAGGGCGAAGAACGCCCGGTCGAACTCGGCGCGGCGCCGGACCCCGTCAGGACCAGCCCCCAAGCCGCTGCCGACTGATCGTTGCGCTGCCGGCTGGCCCGGCGAAGGTGCGCCAGCGCCGCATGCTAGAATCCGGCGTCTGTTCGATCACCCCTGCGCCGGATCTTCGCCATGTTCTCAGGAATCATCGCCGCCGTTGGCCACATCACCGAGATCACGGCGCGCCACGACGGCGCCGCGACCGTTCGCCTGACGATCGACGCCGGCAAGCTCGACCTCGCCGACGTCTCGGTCGGCGATTCGATTGCCTGCAGCGGCGTTTGCCTGACGGTGGTCGAGCAGCAGGGCCGGTGCTTCTTCGTTGACGTTTCGCCGGAATCGCTGGCGTGCACGGCGGGTCTTGCCGAACCGGGAGCAATCAATCTCGAAAAAGCGCTACGCCTGGGCGATCGCCTTGGCGGGCATCTGGTCTCCGGCCACGTCGATGGCATCGGCGTGGTGTTGCGTTTCGACCCCGTCGGCGACAACCGCTTGCTCCAAATCCGGGCGCCGGCAGGTCTCGCCCGATACATCGCCCGCAAGGGCTCGATCACTGTCGATGGCGTCAGCCTGACGACCAACTCGGTCGACGGCGCCACCTTCACCATCAACCTGATCCCGCACACGCTGGCTGCCACTACCCTGGGGCGCCTGCAGCCAGGCCGCCGGGTGAATCTCGAAATCGACCTGATCGCCCGCTATTGCGAGCGACTGCTGAGCGCCGATAGCGAGCCGTGAGGATGACTGCCCTGGCGCTTCTGGCCAGGGTGCTGACGAATACCATCTTTGTTGAATGGTTTATCTTCGGGCAACGATCGGCGTACTATCGTCTGTGCGCATGCCCAGCATCCGGAGACTCGCGAAGGCCGTCTCCGTCCCCGCGGGGGGAGCGGTGCCGCCAGGCATGAGCGTCGCCCGAACGAATCTGCCACCCTACGAGGAGTGCTTAATGGCTAATAAAAGTGACGATGTATGCGGTTTTCTCCCCAAGATCGATGCGCATAGTCCGCAAGGCACGCTGGGGCGCCTGAAGCTCAGCGAGCTGATGCCCACCCAGAACGCTGTCGGGATGGATGAAGTGAACGAAAAGGTTGCCAAGATCAAGGACAAGACCGGCAGCGCTCTCGAGGACTATCTGCTGCCGCGTGCCGTCCCCGTGATCATCGGCAACGGCGGCCGCTACTACCTGATCGACCACCACCATTTGAGCATCTCCCTGTGGCGAGCCAAGGGGGACATGGATATCCCGGTTCAGGTCACACGCAACTGGAACTCGCTCGCGGGCAAACACTTCTGGAAAACGATGGCAGCCAGCAACTGGGTCTATCCATTCGACGCCATGGGTGCTGGCCCGTCGAATCCGGACACCCTCAAGCAACACGTGAAAGACCTTGACAACGACCTGTACCGGAGCCTGTCCTGGCTCGTTCGCGAGGGCTACGGGTACGTCAAGGACCCCAACAACGCGATCTTCGCAGAGTTCAAATGGGGCAGCTTCTTCCGCACCCGGGTGATCTTCGCGGCGCAACTGACCTGCAAGAAAAGTTGCATGGAAATGACCCTGGCAGACATTCGCGAGGCCGACCCGGACGACTACGCTGAGAAGGTCGGCTACGCGCGATACCTGGCCAGTTCGCCCGAAGCAGCCGGTCTTCCCGGCTTCGTCGGTCGCTTGGCGTAACATCGATGGCAGTGCCGGTTGCAGATCGGAGGCCATCGGCAAGACCGCCTATCTGCTACCGCCGTCGCTGGACGTTTGGCTAGAACGGGATCCGGCCCGCTCCATGGTCGAGGTGCGCGAGCAGCTTGATCCTGCCAACCTGACGCGGCACCATGCGCGGCGAGGATCGCGTTGCGCCTTGGCAACAATTCGTCCTGGCGTGGCGAACTGGAAGGTCTGCGGCCCAGGGCCAGAACGACGTTCCGGGGCCGCTCTGGCGATTATTGTCCGGCGAGCGGCTGTTCAAGCAAGATTGTTGGCAGCGTCGAGGATCGCCTGTGGTGCGGCGCGCGGGGCGCTCACGCCGGCCGACGGAAGAGGAACCATCAACGGCTGCCCTGGCTGCGCGCAACCGCTGTCGCAGCAACGCCCCGGTTGGCGGTTGCGGCCGATTGGCCGGGACGGGTCGTCGACCAGGCCACGATCAAGCAGACGCTCGACCAGCGCCACCTTCTCGCCAACCGGATAGTTTCGCCAGATCTCCTGCTTCATCGCCGCCGGCGAGCCGCCACCGTGCAGGCTGATCACCGAATACCAGCCGGCCTGATAGGACGCTGTTAGATCCTCCATGAAGCGCGCCACCTCGATCCGCTTTTCGTAGGGAATATCGGGATTGGCGCGCAGCACTTCGGCCAGGCTGGCGGCGGTGGCCGGATTGTGGTCTTCGTCCGGCCCCGGAAGGGCAACGATCAGGCCGCCGGAAACCTCGTGCGCCAGGCGGTGCATATCGTAGATCTTCGTTCCCAGCAGCAGCTTGCCAATGTTGGCAAAGACCGGGTCCGGCATGAAGCTGCCGCTGGCGTCGTCGGCTCTGGCATAGACGCTGGCCGCCACGCCGCAGGCGAAGAACCCTTCGACGATGGTGATCAGCTCGACCATGGCGTCGCGCAGATTCGACCTGGCGCCGGGGTCGAAGCCGTTGGCTTCGCAGATCAGCGCGCCGGCGCCGATCAACAGGTCGCCGAAGCCGGCTCGTGCGCCGATGCAGCTGTGGCGGTGGTGCGTCGCATAGTTGTAGGTCAGAATTCCCGAGTATTCCCAGTCGCCAGCGTAGAACACCCTGTCCCAGGGGACGAAGACGCGCTCGAAGAGGACTACCGCAGTGGCTTGGCCATAGCGGCGCGAAAACAGCGGCTGGCCATGCTCGGGTTTCTCGCCCGGCCGTCCGGCTGGTCGCGAGACGATGGTTACGCCCTTGGCGTCTACCGGCACAGCGCAGCAGACAGCGAAGTCGGCGTCTTCCGGACCCATGTTGCGGCACGGCATGACCAGCAGCTCGTGCATGTACGGCGCGCCGGTGACGATTGCCTTGGCGCCCGAGATGATGATGCCCTGGCCGTTGCGGTCGACGATGTGCAGGTAGGAATCGCGATTGTCCTGCAGGTGCGGACGCTTGCTGCGGTCGCCCTTGGCGTCGGTCATGGCGATGCCCAGCGACAGGTCTCGGTCCTGTACGTGCGTCAGGTAGGCGGCGAAGCGTGCCCGATGCTCGCTGCTGCCGCGCGCGTCGTCGATGCGCGCGCTGACCTGATGTATGGCATTCAGCGCGTCGTGCGCGAGGTAGCGCTGTGCGCAGCCGGTTTCCTGACAGAGCAGGCGAACGGCTTCGAGCTTGTTGAGCAGATCGCCTGCCGACTCGTCGATATGCAGCATGCGGCTTACGACGCTGGTCCGCTGCGACTGCCGTGCGGTCATCAGGGGAGCTTTCGTCGGGTCCAGCGCAAAGTCGTAGGTGACGGCCAAGGCATTGATTCCCGGCTGCAACTCGGGCGCATCGGCCACCGACTCGATCTGCCGGCCATCGACATACACCATCGGCCGATAACGGCGCAGAGATTCCCGATAGTCACTGCCACTCATCAATCGGTCGGAGCGGTCGGGTTGGTCGGCATTTTCCATGGCTAACTTTCCTCGAAGTTCGGGAGTGAATTGAACGGTGTTCAATATTGCGACAAGCGTAGAATGCGATCATGCGCAAGTCAATCCCGAAATCGCTGAGAGACCCAACGACTGCTGCAGAAGGTGTACGCGAGGGCGATGCGCGCACCTTGCGCGCGGATGCGATGTTACAGCTACGCCGCAGCCTGGTTCTCGATGCGGCGCGCACCGCCTTCTTCGAACTGGGGCTGGAGGGCGTCAGCATGCGCGAGATCGCCAGGCGCGCTGGCTATACGCCGGGAGCGATCTACAGCTATTTTGCCAGCAAGGAAGAAATCTACGCGACCTTGCTCGGTGAGTCGCTGGTGCGGTTGAACGCGCAGGTGGCCGACGCACCCGATGGCGGCAGCGCAGCCGACCGGGTGACCAGCAAGGCCGGTGCGTTCTTCGATTTCTACCGCGCAAACCCGCGTGATCTCGATCTGGGTTTTTATCTGTTCCAGGGCGTGCGGCCGCAGGGCCTGACCCGGGAACTCGACGTGCACCTCAACGCCCAGCTTCGTGCCGCCCTGCAGCCGACCGCGGCGGCCCTCGCCGAGTGCGGCCTCGATGCGGCTGCGGCCGAAATGGAAGTCACGGCGCTGTTCGCGCACATGGTGGGATTGCTGGTGCTGATCCATACCGGACGCCTCCGCATGTTCCGGCAGCACGCGCCGCAGCTCCTGGAACGCTATCTTGACCAGTTGACGGAGCGGCTGCAGCGCCTTTGAACCAGGGCGGTGCAGGGACTTGACGTGGCCAAGGTGCCGGCGAGGCTCAGTCGGCGTGAAACTGGCTGGCGTTGCGGCCCTTGAAAGGCGCATAGAAGGCCCTGATCGCCGCCATGTCGGCGTCGATGTCACCGCTTGGCTGGAAAATCGCTCCCAGTCCGCTAATCTTCTTGTCGTAATCCATGTAGGCCAGCACGATCGGCACCTGCGCGCTCACGGCGATGTAATAGAAGCCGGTTTTCCACT
>DPSD01000735.1:923-1173 GCA_003538495.1 Accumulibacter sp. | reverse complement strand
TAATAGAAGCCGGTTTTCCACTGCCGCACCTTGCTGCGCGTGCCCTCGGGAGGGACGATCAGTTGCAGGGGGCCGTCGGCCTTGGTGATTGCCGCGGCCGACGCGGCCACCAGGTTGTTCGCCGTCTCGCGTTGCACGGGGATGCCGCCCAGCCACATCATCAGCCCACGAAATGGCGGTCGGAAGATCTGTGCCTTGCCCATCCAGTAGATGTTCAGCCGTAGCGCAAAGGCGACCATCAGCGTGTAGG
>DPSD01000735.1:488-647 GCA_003538495.1 Accumulibacter sp. | reverse complement strand
AAGGCGACCATCAGCGTGTAGGGCAGGTCCCAGTTGCTGGTATGCGGAGCGGCGATCAACACGCTCTTGCTGGCGCCGAATGGCAGGCTGCCCTCCACCGTCCAGCCCGTGATTCTCAGAAAGTTCACCGAGAAGGCGCGCAGCAAGGTGTTTACGATC
>DPSD01000735.1:0-221 GCA_003538495.1 Accumulibacter sp. | reverse complement strand
GCGCAGCAAGGTGTTTACGATCGGCGTAGTGAAAATGGTGCGGTGCATGCGTCGGCCTGTCAGTTGAGGCGCACAGCAGTGCACCGGGAGGCAGACCACCGCGTTTCAATTTGCCGGCACATTATCGCCTACCAGCGGCGGCCGGGGTTCCCGCCGCCCGTTGTCGATCGCTGTCTACACACGCTGCTTCCGTGGTGCTCGGCCGTGCGTGCCAAAAAAGA
>DPSD01000736.1:1226-10823 GCA_003538495.1 Accumulibacter sp. | reverse complement strand
TCGAGAACATCCAGCGCGAGGACCTCAATGCCATTGACGAAGCGCATGGCCTGCAGCGCCTGATCCACGAATTCGGCATGACCCACGATGCGGCCGCACAGGCGGTCGGGAAATCGCGGGCGGCCGTATCCAACCTGTTGCGTCTGCTGAACTTGTCGCACCCGGTGCAGGATATGCTCACCGCCGGGTTGATCGAGATGGGCCATGCGCGTGCGCTGCTGCCCTTGCATGCAGGCGCACAGCGCGAGTTGGCGCACGAAATCGAAACCAAAGGCCTGTCGGTGCGCGAGGTCGAGCGTCGGGTGGCGCGCCTGAAGGACGTCGCCGCCGCGCCAGCCGACGGCCGGACCGTTTCGCGTGACACGCTTCGCCTGGAAGAGGCGCTGTCGGATGCCCTGGGCATGACGGCCCACGTGCGAACCAACAGCAAAGGCAGTGGCAAACTCACACTCCAGTTCGCCAGCGCGGAAGAGTTGCAGGGTCTGCTGCAACGTCTGGGAATCCAGTTGTAGCGGGCCCGCCAGCAACATCACTACGTACTGAAATTCATCATCAAGCAGCCTGATGATTGCATAGACCGCACTAAATCTAGTATCATAATTGATTGGCTAAATGTTTAACGGCATCACAACCGGCACCCGACGGGTGGTTCGGGCGCAGTCGGTGCTCGTGTTCGTGGCCGCGCTAAGCGGCGCTGCGATTGCAGGGATGGATGCGGGACTGGCGGCTGCATATGGCGTGTTCGTCGCGCTGGCCGTGAGCGCGGTACTGGCCTGGCGTGAGCAGGAGTCGATGGCTCACCCGGAATGGGATCAGCATCGATTGTTGAAGATGTTTGTTCGCGTCAGCGTCGAGCGCCTGATCCTGTTGGTTGCCTTGTTGAGCCTGGGACTCGGCGTGTTGAAGCTGGATCCGCTGCCCTTGCTGCTTGGCTTGGTGCTGGCCCAGTTTGCCTGGCTGGCTGCTGTGGCAGGCCGAAACGGCAAATAGCCGAAGGGCGAAGTTTTGCCAAGGTTGGTTTTGAATGGGAACGCCCCGCGTGTTCATCCAAAACCCACTTATTGAAATAGATCACTATGGCTACGGAATCCCATTCCTCCGGTGAATACATCAAGCACCACCTGCAAAACCTGACTTACGGACAACTTCCTGACGGCACCTGGGGCTTCGCCCATGGCGCCGCAGAGGCCAAGTCCATGGGCTTCTGGGCGATCAACGTCGACAGCATGCTCTTCTCGATTACCCTGGGGTTGCTCTTCCTGCTTCTGTTCCGCATGGCAGCCAAAAAGGCGACGACCGGCACCCCGTCCGGCCTGCAAAATTTCGTCGAGTGGATCATCGAGTTCATTGATGGTTCCGTGCGCGGCTCTTTCTCTCACCAGAATGCGATGGTCGCTCCGCTGGCCCTCACCGTATTCATGTGGGTGTTCCTGATGAACCTGATGGACCTGTTCCCGGTCGATTGGTTTCCCTATGCTGCGACGCTGTCGGGCGTGCCGCACCTGAAGATCGTGCCATCTACCGATCCCAACGTGACCTTCGGCCTGTCACTGTCGATTTTCTTCCTGGTGCTGTACTACAGCGTCAAGATGAAAGGCGCCGGCGGCTTCTTCTCCGAACTGGCCTTCCAGCCTTTCCCCAAATTCCTGTTTCCGGTCAATCTCTTGCTTGAGGGCGTCGGCCTGATCGCCAAGCCGATCTCGCTGGCACTGCGTCTCTTCGGCAACATGTACGCCGGCGAAATGGTCTTCATTCTCATCGCGCTGATGGGTTTGTGGCAGTTGCCGCTGGCTTTGCCGTGGGCTCTTTTCCACATCCTGATCATCACCCTGCAGGCTTTTGTCTTCATGATGTTGACCATCGTTTATCTGTCGATGGCCAGCGAGTCGCACGGTTAGTGAGCGATCGCCCGGTAATCTTCGTCACCAGTTTGCTTCACGTTGTCCCTGTCCAACCCATTTAGCATGTTTTATTAGGAGAAACACCAAATGGAAGCCGCTCTGTCAATGTTGCTTGGTAACACCGCCATCGCCGTCGCCATCCTGATCGGGTCGGGTGCCCTGGGTACCGCCATCGGGTTTGGCCTGCTCGGCGGTCGCTTCCTCGAAGGAGCCGCTCGCCAGCCGGAAATGATCCCCACCCTGCAGGTCAAGATGTTCATCGTTGCGGGTTTGCTCGACGCGGTTACCATGATCGGCGTCGGTATCGCGCTGTTCATGCTGTTTGCGAACCCCTTCATCGCCGTCGTCAAGGGCTGATCGCGTCTCCTTCCTGACTCACTCTTAAAAGGAGGTTAGCGTGGATATCAACGCAACGTTATTTGGCGAAGCAATCTGGTTCGGCGTCTTCATCTGGATCACCATGAAGTACGTCTGGCCACCGCTGCAAAAGGCCATCGCCGATCGTCAGGCACTGATCGCCGACGGGCTTGCCGCCGGTGAGCGTGGCAAACACGAGCTGGAGCTGGCCGGGAAGCGTTCTGCCGATTCCTTGCGCGAAGCCAAGGGGAAGTCTGCCGAGATCATTGCAGCCGCCGAAAAGCGCGCGTTAATGGTGATCGAAGAGGCCAAACAGGCCGCGAAAGTCGAAGCCGACAAGGTCGTCGCATCGGCACAGGCCGAAATCGCCCAGCAAGTCGAGCACGCCAGAGCCGAATTGAGAGGCCGCGTTGCCGATCTCGCCGTGGCCGGTGCCGAGCGCATCCTGAAGCGTGAGGTCGATGCCAAGGGGCATGCCGAAATCCTGGCCGCGCTGAAGCAGGAACTCTGAAACCATGGCCGAACTCGTAACCATCGCACGTCCCTACGCTGAAGCGGTCTTTCGCCTGGCGCTGGAAAACAAGGCGCTGGCGGGCTGGTCCGAGCGGCTGTCGCTGCTTTCCGATATCGCCGGCGATCAGCGGATGCGTTCATGCATCGGCAATCCCGAACTGTCAGCGGCGCAGAAGAGCGAGCTTTTCAAATCGCTGGTAGGCAAGGCGCTCGAAGCTAGTGAAGCCAATCTGATCGATGTCCTCGCAGCCAATGAGCGTCTTTCCGCTTTGCCAGAGATCGCAGGCCTCTTCGAGGCTCTGAAGGCTACCCAGGAAGGCGTCAAGGAAGCCACGATCTACAGTGCCTTTCCGCTTGACGAAGAGCAGCGCAAGGCTCTGATCGCGGACCTGGAGACACGCTTCAAGACCCGGCTAACGGCCGAAGTAGTCGTCGATCAGTCCTTGATCGGCGGCGTCAAGATTGTGGTTGGCGACCAGGTCCTCGACACTTCCGTACGCGGAAAGCTGGAGAGCCTGCGGTTGGCGCTCAAGAACTAGGAGAATTTCCATGCAGTTGAATCCTTCAGAAATCAGCGAACTGATCAAGAGCAAGATCGAGAATCTTGCGATCAGCGCCGATCTGCGCACCCAGGGCACCGTCGTTTCGGTGACCGACGGCATCTGCCGCGTCTATGGCCTGACCGACGTCATGCAGGGCGAAATGCTCGAGTTTCCGGGCAACACTTTCGGCATGGCCCTGAACCTTGACCGCGACTCGGTTGGCGCGGTGGTTCTCGGTGAATACGAGCAGATCAGCGAGGGCGACACGGTCAAGACCACCGGCCGCATCCTCGAAGTCCCGGTCGGCCCCGAACTCCTCGGTCGGGTCGTCAACTCGCTGGGTCAGCCGATCGACGGCAAAGGCCCGGTCAACAACAAGCTGACCGATAAAATCGAAAAAGTGGCGCCCGGGGTGATCTGGCGCAAATCCGTTTCGCAGCCGGTGCAAACCGGCTTGAAGTCGATCGACGCAATGGTACCGATCGGCCGTGGCCAGCGCGAACTGATCATCGGTGACCGGCAGACCGGCAAGACCGCGGTGGCCATCGACACGATCATCAACCAGAAGGGCCAGAACCTGATCTGCATCTACGTCGCGATCGGTCAGAAGGCGTCGACGGTTGCCAACGTCGTCCGCAAGCTGGAAGAGAACGGCGCGATGGAATACACCATCATTGTCGCCGCCACCGCCTCCGAATCGGCTGCCCTGCAGTACATCGCCCCGTACTCGGGGTGCACCATGGGCGAGTACTTCCGTGACCGCGGGCAGGACGCACTGATCATCTATGACGACCTGACCAAGCAGGCCTGGGCTTATCGGCAGGTTTCGCTGCTGCTGCGCCGTCCTCCCGGGCGCGAAGCCTATCCGGGCGACGTCTTCTATCTGCACTCGCGCCTGCTCGAGCGCGCTGCTCGCGTCTCCGAAGCGTGGGTCGAGAAATTCACCAACGGCGAAGTCAAGGGCAAGACCGGGTCGCTGACCGCCCTGCCGGTGATCGAGACCCAGGCCGGTGACGTGTCCGCCTTCGTCCCGACCAACGTGATCTCGATTACGGACGGCCAGATCTTCCTCGACACCGACCTGTTCAACGCCGGCGTCCGTCCCGCGATCGACGCCGGCATCTCGGTTTCCCGTGTCGGCGGCGCGGCCCAGACCAAAGTCATCAAGAAGCTGGGCGGTGGGGTCCGGCTGGCGCTGGCGCAGTTCCGTGAGCTGGCGGCTTTCGCGCAGTTTGCCTCCGATCTCGACGAGGCGACCCGCAAGCAGCTTGATCGTGGGCGCCTGGTTACCGAACTGATGAAGCAGCCGCAGTACTCACCGCTGTCGATTTCGGAAATGGCGATCACCCTGCACGCGGTGAACAAGGGCTACTTCGACGATGTCGAGGTCAAGACGGCGCTGGCAGCCGAGAAGCAGATGCATGGCTTCATCAAGCAGAAGTATGCCGATCTGGTGCGCAAAATCGAAACGACCAAAGACCTTGACGCGGACGCTGAGCAACAGCTCAGCAAGGCGATCGAGGAGTTCAAGGCCACGCTGGCCTGATCGAGCGAGGAGTTTGCCATGCCTAGCGGCAAGGAAATCCGCAACAAGATCAAGAGCGTAGAGAGTACGCGCAAGATCACCAAGGCCATGGAGATGGTGGCTGCATCAAAAATGCGCAAGGCGCAGGACCGGATGCGTGCGGCGCGTCCTTATGGCGAGAAGATTCGCCTGGTCGCCGGTAATCTCTCGCACGCCTTGACTGACTACCGCCACCCGTTCTTGACCGTACGCCAGTCGGTGAGAGCTATCGGGTTGATCACGGTCACCTCCGACAAGGGGCTGTGCGGCGGTTTGAATACCAACGTGCTTCGTCTGGCCCTCGGCAAGATGAAGGAATGGGACGCCGAAGGCAAGAAACTGAGGGTGACCGCGATTGGTAACAAGGGACTGGGGTTCATGCAGCGTGCCGGTGCCGAAGTCGTATCGCACCTCACCGGGCTGGGCGACACACCGCACCTCGAAAAGCTGATCGGCCCGATCAAAGTCCAGCTCGACGCCTACATCAAGGGCGAAATCGACGTCCTCTACATTGCCTACACCCGTTTCATCAATACGATGAAGCAGGAGCCGACGCTCGATCAGCTGCTGCCACTATCCGGGGAACTGGTCGGCGGCGAAGGAAACCGCTGGGACTACATTTACGAACCGGACGCCAAGACGGTTATCGATGACCTGCTGGTGCGCTATGTCGAGGCGATGATCTACCAGTCCGTTGCCGAGAACATGGCCTCGGAGCAAAGCGCCCGAATGGTGGCCATGAAGTCCGCTTCGGACAACGCCAAGAACGTCATCGGAGAGCTCAAGCTGGTGTACAACAAGGCTCGCCAGGCATCGATTACCAAGGAACTTTCGGAAATCGTCGGCGGCGCAGCGGCTGTCTGACCACGCGATAGTTAGTTTATTGATTAGGGATACAACGATGAAACAAGGAAACATTGTTCAGTGTATCGGCGCCGTGGTGGACATCCAGTTCCCGCGTGACGCCATGCCTCACATCTACGACGCCCTGCAGCTCGACAAGGCTGAAGAGTCGGACATGTGCGAAGCCGACCTGATGTTCGAAGTCCAGCAGCAGTTGGGTGACGGTATCGTGCGCACCATTGCCATGGGGTCGTCGGACGGCCTGCGCCGCGGCATGAAAATCAACAATACCGGGGCCGGCATCTCGGTTCCGGTCGGTGACGCAACGATCGGCCGGATCATGAACGTTCTCGGCCGGCCGATTGACGAAGCCGGGCCGATCGCGACCGACGAACGCCGCGAGATACACCAGTTGGCGCCAAAATTTGACGAGCTGTCGCCGTCGGTGGACCTGCTGGAAACCGGCATCAAGGTGATCGACCTCGTTTGTCCCTTCGCCAAGGGCGGCAAGGTCGGTCTGTTCGGCGGTGCCGGTGTCGGCAAGACCGTGAACATGATGGAACTGATCAACAACATCGCCAAACAGCACTCGGGCCTTTCGGTGTTTGCCGGTGTCGGTGAGCGGACGCGCGAGGGCAACGACTTCTACCACGAGATGAAGGAATCCAACGTCCTCGACAAGGTGGCGATGGTCTTCGGCCAGATGAACGAGCCGCCGGGCAACCGCCTGCGAGTGGCGCTGACCGGTCTGACGATGGCCGAGCGTTTTCGTGACGATGGCCGCGATATTCTCTTCTTCGTCGACAACATCTACCGTTACACCCTCGCGGGTACGGAGGTCTCGGCGCTGCTCGGCCGGATGCCATCGGCGGTGGGTTACCAGCCAACTCTGGCCGAGGAAATGGGCCGCTTGCAGGAGCGCATCACATCGACCAAGGTTGGCTCGATCACCTCGATCCAGGCGGTGTACGTGCCGGCCGACGACCTCACCGACCCGTCTCCGGCGACGACCTTCCTGCACCTCGACTCGACCGTCGTCCTGTCGCGTGACATCGCCTCGCTCGGTATCTATCCGGCCGTTGATCCGCTCGACTCGACCTCGCGCCAACTCGACCCGCAGGTGGTTGGTGAAGAGCACTACGCAGTCGCCCGCGCTGTTCAGATGACCCTTCAGAAATACAAGGAACTGCGCGACATCATCGCCATTCTGGGGATGGACGAGCTGTCTCCGGAAGACAAGCTGGCCGTCTATCGGGCGCGCAAGATCCAGCGCTTCCTCTCGCAGCCGTTCAACGTCGCCGAAGTTTTTACCGGCTCGCCGGGCAAGTACGTCACACTCAAGGACACCATCAAGGGCTTCAAGATGATCGTCGAGGGCGAATGCGACAACATCCCCGAGCAGGCCTTCTACATGGTCGGCGGGATCGAGGAAGTGTTCGAGAAAGCCAAGAAACTCTAAAGCCGTAACCGAGTCCGTCGCTTGCGCGCCCGCCGCTGGCACGCAAGCGACCCAGCAAAGGAAAGAGCATGTCAATCAGAGTACATGTCGACGTCGTCAGCGCCGAGGAATTGATCTTTTCCGGGCAGACCGACTTCGCCGTATTTCCCGGCGAGGCCGGCGAACTCGGGATCTTCCCGCGCCACACGCCACTCCTGACGCGTATCAAGCCGGGTACGGTTCGTCTGAAGATACCGGATCGCGACGAGTACGAACTGGTCTACGTGTCGGGCGGGATGCTGGAGGTGCAGCCGCAGCTGATCACCGTCCTGGCCGACACCGCGGTGCGCGCCAGCGACCTCGACGAAGCCAAGGCGATTGAAGCCAAGCGTCGCGCCGAGGAAACTCTGCGTGATCGCACCTCGGACATGGGCCTGGCCGCTGCCGAAGCCGAGTTGGCGCAAGCGGTTGCCCAGTTGTCGGCAATCAAGAAACTACGAGGCCCGCACTGAGACGAACGAACTGACGGGCACCGACGCGCCCTGACCTTGTCGGCGACCGACTAAAGCAGCTTCGGCTGCTTTTCTTTCGCCCGCCGTAATCTGCCTTCAGCACCGGCGGGGCGCCAAACGATCGACGCGCTTCTCGAGTCGCGCCAAGTCGTCGCGCAGGGCATCGACATCCGAGCAGAACGATGCCAGCGCGCGGCGCGGCACTAGTGCGGCTTCCTCTTCGGTCAGGTACTCGGCAATGCTGGTCGCGAGATTGCGAGCGCTAGCGCCTTGCCACCGCCCCAGGCCTACCGCCAGGTGCAGCGCCCGGCGGGCGAAGACGTCGCCGGTCAGCTGTGCGAGATCGTGCTCGACGTCCCAACGCAGGTTGCGAAAAACGAAACCTAGGGTCTCCGCGAACTCGGCCGAGCCGGCTACCGTCGCGCTGGAAAACAGCGAGGGACGATCGGCGAGGGCGCGCACCGGAGCGTCGTCGGCAAGACGTATGCTGACCAGCGCCGCCGCCGCGACGTCAGCTTCCTCGAGCAAGCCGGCTTTTGATATGGTGAACCGTAACAGCGCGTAACCGAACTGCAACTCGGCGGTCTGCCCGGAAAACGCCAATAAGCGTTGACGCGCCCAGTCTTCACCCGCCAGGAGGTGATTGGCAAATCCGAACGCTGCCGTGTTGAACACGCGAATCAGGGCAGTTGCTGAATCCCGGCAACCATCCAGCCCCGGGAGCCGTCAGCCGGCTTCGAGAGGTTCCAGACCTCGTCGAACGGAACCGCCGGCGCGCCCGCGTCCTCGCGGATCATTCCGCTCATGCGCACGCTGGCGATGTGGCGGCTGCCGTCGCTGACGACCTCGAGGAGTTCCGCGTCAAGCGTCACGACGTCAGTCTGCTGTGGTGACTGACCTCTCTCGTCCATCTGCAACTTGATCTCCGCGAAAATCTCCGGACTGACGAACTCGCGAATGTCTTCCAAGTTTCCGGCATCGTTGGCCGCCTGCAGCCGCACAAAGTTGACCTTGGCAACGCGCAGGAAGCCATCTGTGTCGAAGCCGGCCGGAATATGCGCCGTGGGCTGCGGCGCCAGGTTGGCAACAGCGGGCGCGGCGTGCGCCGCGGATCGCTCATCAGCGGGGTAGCCACCCTGCTGCAGATCAAGCGGCGGCGACGTCACCCGCTCGGGGCCAGCGGCGCCGGCAAACTGCAGAGACTCTGCCGCCGATGTCGGCGCGGTCTTGCGGCGAAACAGCATCTTGAAGACGAAGACCGCTGCCAGCGCCAGCAGCGCGATCATCACCAGGTTGGCCATCCCCTCGCCGAGCCCGAAGTGCGACAACAGCGCAGCGATCCCCAGCCCGGCCGCCAGGCCTGCCAAGGGGCCCATCCAACTGCGTTTCGGTGCGGCGGCGGGTGCCGCAGCGCTAGCGGGTGTAGCGGCCGGGGCGGCCTTCTGTGGTGCGGGAGCCGGAGGCGGTGTCGCCTGCCGCTGCATGCCCATCGACCGGCCACCGCCAAAGCGTTTGGCCTCGGCGTCGTGAACGAGCAGACCAAAGCTCAATACGCAAACCGTCAGTGCCAACAAAATCTTCTTCACGATTGTTCCTCCTAGAACTTGAACCCGCGATGCAGCGCAACCACGCCCAGCGCCAAGTTGAAAAATTCGACACATTCGAGTCCCGCCTGTTCCATCAGCAGCTTCAGCGCTTGTTGATCAGGATGAACCCGGATCGACTCCGCGAGGTAGCGGTAACTGCTCTGGTCGTGCGCAATGATCTGCCCTAGGCGCGGGATGACCTTGAAGGAATAGAAGTCGTACGCCGGAGCCAGAGGCTTCCAGACTTGCGAAAACTCGAGCACCAGCAGGCAACCACCCGGTCGCAGAACGCGCCTCATCTCGGCCAGCGCACGGTCCTTGTGCGTCATGTTGCGCAGGCC
>DPSD01000736.1:606-930 GCA_003538495.1 Accumulibacter sp. | reverse complement strand
TCATGTTGCGAAGGCCGAAGGCCACCGTCAGGCAGTCAAAGTAATCCTCGGGAAACGGCAGCTGTTCAGCGTCGCACTGGGCCACGCGAACCAACGCGCCCTTGTCGCAGAGTCGATCGCGGCCCCGGGTGAGCATCGCATTGTTGATGTCGGTCAACCAGACCTCACCGCCTTCCCCCAGCTTCCTGGCGAAAGCCAGCGCCAGGTCGCCGGTGCCACCTGCGACGTCCAGTACCCGCGCTCTTCCACGGACGCCGCTCTTGGCGATCGTGAAGGACTTCCACAAGCGGTGCAGCCCCCCCGACATCAGGTCGTTCATCAGGT
>DPSD01000736.1:0-297 GCA_003538495.1 Accumulibacter sp. | reverse complement strand
TCGTTCATCAGGTCGTAGCGCTGGGCGACCGAGTCGAAAACGTCGGCCACGCGCTGCGCCTTCTCGTCCTCGACGACTTCCTGGAAGCCGAAATGGGTCTTGCCTCTGTCGTTCATCGCTCTAGCTCATGCGGAAGGAGTGCCAACGATCAATGCTTGCTGCAGCTGCCAGGCGCCTTCACCGGAGTCGGCGGACACTGGGTGGGATCACGGCTGGCGCCTGCCGCCGACCGGCGATCCAGGTACGCCCGCACCCGCTCATCGCGTTGGCGGCACTTCCGGCCTGGAGTGGCGGGGG
>DPSD01000417.1 GCA_003538495.1 Accumulibacter sp. | reverse complement strand
GGCATCCTGACGCACGGCATACCGCCGCTACATCACCTGGTCGAACACCTCGCCGGGCTGGCTGGTACCATTGCCGGCGTCGGCGGCGTGCTCAAGGCGCTGCTGCCGCCCCTGCTTGACGTGCTCGTGGGTGTCGTTGCCGGCGGCCTGGCCCTCCTTGGTGTCCAGGCTTTTGCAGCCATCCGTGCTGCGCTCCGCAGGCAGAAAAGACAGTAGCCGACGAGCGCCAGCGGCAACCCCGAAACGCGCGCGCCGCTTACTCTTTCGGCGCGTCACGCAGTTCGCGCCGCAGGACCTTTCCGATCGGCGTCTTGACCAGGGCATCGCGAAACTCGACATGGCGCGGCAGCTTGTAGCCGGTCAGGTGGGCCCGGCAGTGCTCGATCACGGACTCCCTGTTCAGCGTCGGATCCTTCCTGACAATCACCACCTTGACCGCTTCACCCGATTTCTCATCGGGCACGCCCACCACCGCGCATTCGAGTACGCCCGGATGCGCCGCGACGACACTTTCGACCTCGTTCGGATAGACATTGAAGCCCGACACCAGAATCATGTCCTTCTTGCGGTCAGTCAGGGTCACGCGGCCATCGGCACACAGATGGCCAATGTCGCCCGTCTTCAACCAGCCGTCCTGCAATACCTTGGCTGTTTCTGTGGGATTGTTCCAGTAGCCCTTCATCACCTGCGGACCACGAATGCAGATTTCGCCGGTGTGTTTCTCGATGTCGCCCGCTCCGGTCCATGCCGGCAACTCCTTGAAATCCTCGTCTCTGATCGACAGCTCCGTGGACGGCAGGGGCAGGCCAATGCTGCCATCCCAGGGTGCGCCCAGAGGCACGGCGCAGGCGCCTGGTGAGGTCTCGGTCAACCCGTAGGCTTCGGTGAGACAACGTCCGGTCACTTTTTGCCAGCGCTCGGCCACCGGCTTCTGTACGGCGGCGCCGCCACCGACCACCACCTTGAGCATCGAAAAATCGAGTTGCTCGAAACCCGGCGTATGCAGCAGACCATTGAACAGCGTATTGACGCCGGTCATGCCGGTGAATGGCCAGCGCCCGAGTTCCTTGACCAGCGCCGGCAGATCACGTGGATTGCTGATCAGCACGATCAGGCTGCCCCACTTCATGAACGACAGCGTCGAGGTCAGGCAGAAAATGTGGTACAGCGGCAGCGGCGCAATGATGATTTCGCTGCCTTCCTTGAAGCTGCCCGAGATCCACACACCGGTCTGCTCCAGGTTGGCAAGAATATTGCGGTGGGTCAGCATCGCCCCTTTTGCGACACCGGTCGTGCCACCGGTGTACTGCAGGAAGGCGATGTCCTCACCCTGCAGATCGACCGGCTGCAGGCGCGCCGCCATGCCTCGTTCGAGCGCGTCGCGAAAGGTCACGGCGCCATCGATCTGCCAGGCCGGCACCATTTTCTTCACGGCCCTGATCATGAAGTTGACGATCCAGCGCTTCGGGATCGGCAACAGATCACCGACCTGTGTGGTGATCACATGCTTGAGCGGCGTGCTGCTCAACACCTGCTGCAGTCCACTGG
Source organism: Accumulibacter sp. (assembly GCA_003538495.1). The sequence continues at coordinate 1,609 of DPSD01000417.1, read as the reverse complement.
CGAAGTTCTCGACGATGACGATGGCCCGAGCCCCCGAGTCATTCAACTGGTGCTCCAGCTCGCGCGGCGTGTACAGCGGATTGACATTCACCACTGTCATGCCGGCGCGCAGAATGCCGAACAGCGCCACCGGGTATTGCAGCAGATTCGGGGACATGATCGCCACGCGCTCGCCCTTGCCCAGACCCGGCAGGCCTTGCAGGAATGCGGCAAAAGCACCCGACATGCGCTCGAGTTCGGCGTAGCCCATGGTGTAGCCCAGGTTGTGAAACGCCGGTCGCTCGGCAAATTTGCCAAAAAGCCTCTCGAGCAGGTCCGGGATCGACCTGAACTGGTCGGGATCGATCTCGGCGGGGATCCCGGAAGGGTAGTTCCTGAGCCAGATGCGATTCACCATGCTCTCCTGCTCGATGATGGCATAAGTAATTGACCGGATTCAAATATTGAAGCTGCTGCAAATGACATCCGATAGAGAATAGCTTTCATTTCCACGCCAACGCTTGATGGCCACGATCTGCCTCATGCGTAGTGATAACTCAAGACCCCTGATACCATCCGAGTAGAAATTGGTGGGGAAGGCCTCGACCAGGTCAAACTTTCGCTCATGCAAGACTTCCATGATGCGACCAGCCTTCATCATGGCCAACGATCTCTGAACTGCTGCCTCTTGCTTGGCATAAATCTCGTCTGTCTTGACCTCAGCGAACAATAGGAATTTTTGAATTGAAGCGACATGGAGTCGCCGTCGTACAACCAGGTCCAGCGATTATTGGCTTTGTCATGATTCGTGCACGACATCGCGGCAAATTTTTTCAGAACCATATTCATATTGCGGATTTTATAGTACAGGCGGACTGGCTGAAATATCTCGCCTGTCATGGTCATTACCAGTGCAGCTTGCTTGTTCATGGCATTTAAATAGGAAAGGGAATCAAACGAAGGGGTGTAAAGTGCTTCCGACCGTCCTGGCATCGACACCTTACACCATCGATGCGATGGAGAAGGTAGATGCTCGAAAATCCCGCCAGGATTGACTATAGCCCAGACACGTGGCCGATGCCACTGCACGCTGCACGGCCATCGATGGTCGATGGGTCGTGAGGCGCTGGTCGCCGTCGCGTGTGAGCAGCGCGCGGCGCTGGCGCGGGACATGCCGCACCGGCAGATCACGGTATGGCCTGAACCACGGATTCCAGGGTAGGTGGTCTTCAAATACCAATCCGAACTTCTTGCCCTGCTGTGTTACGGCCGATCGCCGTCAATCGCTCACCAACTCACCCTGCGCCGGATTGCTGTCCTGTGCCGATGTCGTCGACATGCTCTTGGCGCAGCTCCGAAAGAAAGGGTAACAACAGCTCGGCTGCTGCGGTGGCGATCTCGTCGAGTGACAGCGCGCCATCCGGCCGGTACCACTGACTGCTCCAGTTGAGCATGCCGAAGAGCAACAGGCGCAGCGGTGCTGCCGAACTGCGCAACCTGCCGCTGGTAGCCAGTTCGTCCAGTGTTGCCTGCCATACCTCCTGGTAGCGGTCAGTGACCGCGGCGATTTCGGCCTTCGCCTCGGCGTCGAGTGCGCGCGATTCGTAGAGCAGCATCGGCACCTGGCAAT
>DPSD01000629.1 GCA_003538495.1 Accumulibacter sp. | reverse complement strand
GGGCCTGCCGGTGACGAGCGAAAATGAGAACGGTTCGCGGTGGATTATAGCGAACTTCGCGCTGGCCCGAAGCATTGCGCATCGTACGGGAGCAGGGCAGCGCGCGTACTCATCAGCGGCTGCACGCCGCCAGCATGCCAACTGAGGGACCAGCAGAGCAGCGCCGCCCTGAGCGGTCACACCGCGCCCATCGGCGGCGCCAGCAAGCTGCCGGCCCTTGGTGCCGGTCAATCACTGCTGTTGGTAAAGCCCAGCAGGTGCAGCAGACTGGTAAAAAGGTTGAAGATGGCAACGAACAGGGTCACCGTCGCCATCACGTAGTTGGTTTCCCCGCCGTGAATGATGTTCGAGGTCTCGTACAGGATCAAGCCCGACATCAGCAGCACGAAGGCTGCGGAGACGGTCAGCGACAGCGCCGGAATATCGAAGAAGATCGCCGCCAGCCCGGTGAGGAAAGCGAGCACGATGCCGACCATCAGGAAGCCGCCGATGAAGCTGAAGTCCTTGCGGGTCGTCAGCGCATAGCCCGATAGCGACAGGAAGATCGCGGCCGTGCCGGCCATGGCCATCATCACCGTCTGGCCGCCGTTCGGCAAACCGAGATAGTGACCGACGATCGGCCCCAGCGTATAGCCCATGAATCCCGTCAGCGCGAACACCGACGCCACTCCCCAGCCGCTGTTCCTGAGCCGGTTGGTGACGAACAGCAGTCCGAAGTAGCCGAGCAGCGTCACGATCAGGCCCGGATGCGGCAATTTCAGTGCCACCGCAGCGCCGGCGGTAAACGCCGCGAACAGCAGGGTCATCGACAGCAGCAGGTAGGTGTTGCGGATCACCGTGTTGGCGGCGGTTGCCGGCGCGGCCCTGGCGTGGTCGATGGTCGTCGGGGCTTGATTGTCGAAGGTATTCATTGTGAACTCCTGTAATGGTCAGCCATCAAAGCTGTGGGACGGCCTGGCAGGCGACTTCGCCTGCGACGGCGTTCGCTGAAATTGCCGTGCGGCGATCATCGGGGTAGCCATGCTGGTATTCGCGCTGCCGCGCCAACCGGCGAGCCAGCGTCCGCCCGGCGCGGTCGACCGCCCGGTCGATGGCGACGGAGATATCGCTCTGGCAATCGTCAATCAGCACGTCAGCGGCGCCCACGACGCTCACCCGGATGCGGCAACTCTTGTCCTCGCCGCCGCGCGGTCCGTTGACGTCGGAAAGGACGACGGAAATCCTGTTGACATACGGATGCGCCCGATCGAAGGCGAAACGCAGGCGCCGCTCGATGTGTTCGCGGACCTTTGTCGTAAGATCGAACCCTCTGGCCTGCGTAAGGATCTGCATCAAAGTTCTCCTCCTGAGTGAATCGGAAGGGTCAGTCTAGGACAGGGAAAGACATCCGACAAATCGTATATACTGTCCAATTACTTCCACTTTTATTGTTTTGAGACGAGCATGCCCACACTCAACTTCAAACACCTCAGGTACTTTTGGATGGTCGCCAAATCCGGCTCCATTGCGCGTGCCTGCGAACAACTGCACCTGACACCGCAGGCGATCAGTGGCCAGTTGCGTGAGTTGGAAGAGTCACTGGAGGTCGAGTTGTTTCGCCGCGCGGGTCGCGGCCTGGAAGTCACCGAAGCTGGCCGACGCATCCTGAGCTACGCCGAGGAGATCTTCGCGCTCGGCGATGAACTGCTCGACGTTGCCCGTGACCAGACAGCGACGAAGTCGCTGCGCTTCGCCGTCGGCATTGCCGACTCGGTGCCCAAGTCGGTCGCGCACCGCCTGGTCGAACCCGTACTGCACCTCCCGGAAACGGTGCGCCTCGTTTGCCGTGAAGGGCGTCTGACCGGCCTGCTAGCGGATCTTGCTGTGCATCGCCTCGACATGGTCATCGCCGACCGCTCGATGCCGGCAAATCTGAATGTGCGCTGCCACAGCCACCCGCTCGGCGAAAGCGATCTGACGGTTTTCGGGGCCGCTACGCTGCTGCAGTCGCTGAAGGGGACTTTTCCGGCGCTGCTCAACGGCGCACCGTTCCTGATGCCCGGCGACGATGTCGCCATCCGGTCACGTCTCGAACAATGGTTCGAGGCCCGTCGCCTGCATCCCCGAATCATTGGCGAGTTCGACGACAGCGCGCTGATCAAGTCCTTCGGACAGGCTGGAGCCGGACTGTTCGTCGCGCCGACAGCGATCTCCGCCTACGTCAGCGAACAGTATCGCGTGCGTGCCGTCGGTCGGATCGAGAGCATCGCCGAACAGCTTTTCGCGATTACCACCGAGCGCCGTCTGAGCCACCCGGCGATCGTCGCCATCATCCAGGTGGCACGCGATGAGGTTTTTGGCGCTGCGACGCGGGATCCCATGCCCGACAGCGCGAGTGACCACGAGCAATCACCAATCGCAGCGACTCCGCTGCGCTCGCTTGGGCGCTCCCGGACGGCGAAGCAGAAGGGCTGATATCCAGCAGCAAGGAGCGTGCTGCCACGCCAGCCAATGCCAAGGGCCGGCCGAAGCTTTGGCATAGTTCTGTTTTTTGGAAGTCTTGACATAAATAATTCTGCTTTTTAAGGCATCTCTGCACATCTATTGTCGACCACTCTCAACTCGTGTGTGCAGGAGACAAGCATGAAAACCCTATCGCTGCTGACCGCCATCCTGGCTCTCGGCTTCACCCTGGTAACCGGCGACGCGGAGGCCGCCAGCAAGCGCTTCGGCGCCGGCAAATCCTCCGGCATGCAGCGCGAATCGGTCTCCGCCGACAAGGCGGCGCCGCCCGCCGCCGCCAAGGCGCAACCGGCCGCCGCACCAGCCGCCCAGGCCAAGCGTTCGTGGATGGGCCCGCTCGCTGGCCTCGCCGCCGGTCTGGGCCTGGCGGCGCTGGCTTCCCACTTCGGTTTCGGCGAGGAACTGGCTTCCCTGCTGATGATCGGCCTGCTGGTGCTGGCCGTCATGGTGGTGGTCGGCTTGGTGATGCGCCGCCGCGCCGCCGCCCGAGCACCCGCCATGGCCGGTGCGGGAGGCTTGCAGTACGCCGCAGCAACGACCGAACAGGCGCCGATGGCACGGCGCGGCGAGGGACCGGCGATGGCGGCCTCCGGCCTCGCGGCACCCGGCACTGCCCTAGCCCCTGCCGCTGGCACCACCGCTGGCACGATCCCGGCCGACTTCGATGTAGACAGCTTCGTGCGCAATGCCAAGGTCAGCTTCATCCGTCTGCAAGCCGCCAACGACGCCGGCAATCTCGACGACATTCGCGAATTCACGACCCCGGAGATGTTTGCCGAGATCCGGATGAACATCGCCGAGCGCGGCGACGCCGTGCAGGAAACGGATGTCGTGACCATTGAAGCAGCGGTACTCGAGGTCGTCGAAGAGGCAAGCCGCTACGTGGTCAGCGTGCGCTTCACCGGTCTGGTTCGCGAAGACAAGGAGGCCGCAGCGGAGGCGGTCGACGAGCTCTGGCACCTGGTCAAGCCGCGTGACGGCAAGGGCGGCTGGGTGCTGGCCGGCATCCAGCAACTGACTTGACTTGCTGGCAGGCATCAGAGGCCGAACGCCGCTGGTGCCTGCGCTCGCTGACCCGCGTCGGCGCAGACTTGATTTCCTCCATTGCTCACCCGACATGCACCCCCCCATCCGGCGAACCCGGCGAGCGTCACCAGGCGCGCCAGATCGGCGGGCCGATCGAGGTCCCACAGGGTTGGCAGTTCGACCCAGCGCAGTCCATGCTCCGACAAGCGCTGTCGCGTCTGCGTCATGACCCGCTCGCTTCCCCAGGCGATTCGTTCAAAGAGCTGCGGTTGTGGGTGGCGCAGGCCGACCAGCACGTAGCCGCCGTCTTCGGCCGGTATGAATACCGCGTCGTTGCCGGCATGGCGCTCGTCGACCAGTGCGCTGGCGGCAGCCGCCAGGTGCGCCTCGGTCAACGCGGGACAGTCGCTACCAATCAGCAGCAGGGGGCCAGCATGCGCGGCGAAGGCTGCCGCCATGCGTTGGCCAAGGTCGTCTCCGGACTGCCCCCGCAGATCGACGCCGCAGCGCCGCCGCAGTGCGCGGAAGAAGCGTTGCTGGCCATCTGGCGCTGCCCACAGGGTGACGCTGCCGACCGCAGACCGTTTGGCCACGGCCAGCGCGTGCAGGGTCAGCCGCCGCTGCAATCGGGCAGCCGCGGCCGCACCCAGCACCGGAATCAGGCGCGTCTTGGCCGCACCGGCCAGCGGCGGCCGTGCAAAGACGGCGATCGCGGGCGGCTCAGGGCTGGCGGGGACGATAACCATAGCGAATTGCCAGCCGCTGCGGGTCGGCACCCAGGAAATAGCTCGCCCGCAGGCACCACATCAGGACGATGGTGCGCAAGACGCCGTGCTTCTCCCAGCGTCGCCCTGAAGTTCGCACGCATTCGCGCAGGCACGCCGGCGGCCCGACCCGCTTGAGCCGCTTCGACAAGGCGATATCCTCCATCAAGGGTAGTTCCGGATAGCCGCCAACCGCTGCGAAAACATCGCGGCGAACGAAAATCGCCTGGTCGCCGGTGGCAATCCCGGTCAGCCGCGAGCGCCAGTTCATCATTCTTTCGACGACACGCAGCAGCGGGTGGTGACCATCGATACGCACGTCGAAGCGTCCCCAGGACGCCCCGGCTGCGGTTGCCTGCCGGATCAGTTGATCAGCCGTCGCCGGCAGCGTGGTATCGGCGTGCAGGAAGAGCAGCACCTGACCCCGGCTGGCGTTGGCGCCGGCGTTCATCTGAAGTGCGCGGCCGCGCGGCGAGTCGATCAACCGGTCCAGGCCGGGCCGGGCCAGATCCGGCGTCCCGTCGGCGCTGCCGCCATCGACCACCAGCACCTCGGCGCCACGCGCGCGCAGACCCTGCAGCGCGGCCAACTGCGCCGACACCGTCGCAGCCTCATTCAGCACCGGCAGGATCAGCGAAAGAAAGGGAGGGTCGATCAAGCTGTCCACTGCCATCAAGTGGGATTAAGCGCGCCGCATCGGTGCGCAACAGCATCGGCGGGTTCGGCCCGCCGATTTTGGCGAACCGAACCCGGTCGGCACGCTTGGCCGGCGGCCGCATGCGATAGCGACTAAGCGGCAGGGTCATTCTCCCGGGACTCGGCGACGAACAGCCGGCATGCCTGACGCAGGTAGTCCATTTGCTTGCTGAAGTTTGCGCAACCCTTGCAGATCGCCAGATGCAGCCGCAATCGCACGCCTTGGACGGTGCTCAACTTTCGATCCTGAGCTTGTGACAGGAGTAACGTCACCTCTCGGCAGGTCAACATGCGCGGCCTCCGTAACGCCGTAGATCATTACGCGCCTCGCGGTCGCTAGCTAAACGGACCGGGAGCAGTGAATTCAGAGCCAACGATGACCCTCCTGCCTCCCTGCCGCTCAGCCAGCATCAAGGAGCGTCAAGTTCGGCCGACGCGCGACCAACGCGGCCGCGTGCGCCGAGCGGTTAATGAAATGGTCCCGGCGGCGGCACACAACCGTGACCTGTTCGATCAGTCGCGTACGCCCGGCAATACTTACAAGCAGGTGTGCATTGCCGCCTGGATGTTCGCCAAGTTCATCAACGGGCACTCCGTGCCGGAGGCTTCAGCCGCTTGGTTGCCGCTACTATAGTGGCCCCGGAAATCAGACGGAGGTTTGGTACTGGTGCGTCACAACCGCCTGGCTTCCTCATTCGGCACCCTGCCACCGCCGGCTAGTTGCATTGAAACATGTTGCCGATCTTCTGGCAGACTTTGCCGTCGTTTCGGAGCATCGTCCCCCCGCCGCCACGGTTATAGCGATTTCCCACGTCATCCCAGCAGCCGCCGCCGTCACACGACGTTATGGTTGTCGGCCGAGGAAGTGGTGGCGGTAACGGTTCGGGAGGCACATCGCCACCGTGGCAGATGGCGATCTGGCGTGCCTTCACTTTGCCGGCTGCTCCCGTTCTTTCCACGTTCTTTACGCAGTCGCTCACCGCGCCTTCGGATGTGCCGGTGGCTCGCTGGACAGGGCCGGCAGTACGGCAGGCGGTGATCATTTCGGCTTTCAACTTCTGGGACCCTGCCTGACGCTCTACGTCGCGGATAGATAATCGAACTCTTTCAGCGTCCGCCGTTTCGTTGTTGGCGACAGGCGTCGGTAGAGCGGGCTGTGGCTCCGATTGTCGAGAGCTTGAACGACTGGCGTCTTGTCCGGCGTTAAGAGCGGCGGCCGGTTGTTGATCCAGGGACGCCGCTTCGTCTTGCATTTGCCGTGCCTTTTGCTGAGCCTCGGACTGTTGTTGCCGAGTCACAGGCATGCGATCAGGCACTACTTCCGAGGCGTTGGCGGACTTGCACAGCGTGTCGGAAAACTGCACCTTGCCGTCTGGGCCCTTGCACTTGTAGACCTGAGCATCAGCGGCACCGCCTGCGGCTGCCGCCGCCAGCATGAGCAGATACTTGAGCATTCTGAACCTCCATCGAATTCGAAACCGCCAACGTATGTGATCTGTCGCGCCACAGCCGCGGATGCTTTTCACATACCGCCATCAGACCATATTTCGCTTCACGATGAACCCCCATCGCGTGACATTCGCCTATCCGGCATCGTCTCCATGAAGTCCCGCTCCATGGCGATCATCGCCCGTAGCATCGTGTCCTCCCGGTCGACCATCACGTCCAGCCTCTCTTCGAGGTGCCGGACTCCCGCTTCATCCCTCATCCCTCTCCTCGTCTTCCCGGGTAGTCAGTTCGGGAGCGTCTGGCCGTCGTGCTTGAGCAGGTGGTGCAAGGCGCCACATGTCGGTGTAACGTCGAGCGACCTTTTCGTCGAGCCCGATCAGGGTGCCGGTAACTGCTCGGTTGCAGGCAGCGCGAATGGCGATCGGCCGCCAGCCGTGCTCCTCGCAGACAATCCCGATCGTCGCCACGCCCTTTCCGGCTGCATTGGCTACGCTGAAGAGGCGCACCTTCCCCGCTGCACACGGCGCCAGGTAGCTATCCGCACAATGATGCTGACGCAGCGCCTCTCGGCGCACCTGCCAAACGCTGGTCAGCGGCGTGACGACCCAGCCGTCGGCATGCGTGACGCCAAGCACCGAGTCCCACGCCAGGACCCCGAGTTCCGCTGCGGCTTCGACAGCAAGCTTCCATTCGGCCGCACGGCGAGCCAGGTGCCGCCAGCCAGCCTTGATCTGGTTGCTGGCGAGAGTCGGGTGCTCGCTGCCCAGCCAGGTCATGACGTCGACCAGATCGTCGCTGACGAACCGCTCCATCGATCCGGCAAGAAGGCGCCGCTCAGCCTCGACGAGCACAATGCGCGCCACCGGCAGAGGCAGGCGAACATTACGGAAGAGCAGCGTAGGTCCCTCGCCGGTATCGAACGCGTCGTGCAGAAACAAGCGCCGGATCGCCGGTGCCATCGGCGTCGTCGGGCGCATGGCCATCAGGCATCGCAACCACGCCGTCAGCTCGTACACTCGCTGGCCGAAAGCATCGGCCGGGCCGATCCAGTCCCGGATATGGTGGAAGTCCTTCTCCGAACCATTGGCCAGCAGACGCCAGCCGGCTGGCGTGACCTGGCGGCTTTCGATTTCACCTTTCATCCAGGCGATCGGTTGACCTTCCGCCACGTGCAGGCCTTCGTCGAGGAAGAAGGTGAGCAGCCAGACGAGCCGCGGGCTCTCCTTCTGCACCTGCGCATACTGCAGCTTGTAGCGCAGTGTCCGGTTGTAGAGGCGATTGCAGACGTTCCAGTTGTCGTGCCGAGGACGACCCGCCCTGGCCCAGGCCAGGATTTGCGGATCAGGCCGGATCGCCTCACGCAGTGCGTAGCGCAGGCGCTGCCAGTAGGTGCTGCGACGCAGCGACCGCCACAGTTCGCTCTGAAAGGACATCAGGAAGGCCTCGGCACCGTCTCTGCCATCCGGGTCTTGCAGGCATTCGCCGAGCACCATCCACCAGCGACAAAGGTAGTGTTCGAGAAAGGCGCCGTTCGGCCGCATCGGGAGATCGATGTTCCACAAGTAGTCTGCGTCGATGAAGCTCGACCGACCGGCAATCTGGGTGACATGGGTGAGCTTGACCCGACCGCTGCGCTTGATGCGGATGTAGCGCACGCAGCCCAGGAATTCGGCAACGTGGTGGGCACGGGTGTCGGTGACGACGATGGGTTTTTCGAGGCGGGCCAGCAAGTCGTCCCAGACGATTTCCAGGGCCCGTTCGAGGCGTTCGGGCAGCAAGGCACCAGGATGGCGCGCCAACAGCGTCGTGGCGCGTGGGGCGTGTATCGTCTCCCGCAAGAAGGTGGCAGTCATGTTGTTTCTCCTGTTTAGCCGCAGTGTCGAATGACGGGGCGGCAAGTCGGCGTAAATCTCCCCGGCCCGCAAGGTGGGCCAGTCCATGAGGTTGTTCGCAGATCTCGGGCTCGCCGGGGATGCGCCTGCTACAGGAGGTGCTCCAGCAGCCGCTCCATCTGGTCGACATCCGCCGGCGTCGGCTGGGTGAAGTGCCAGTTCCATTTGCCGCTGCAGGCGTTGAGCGGTCCGCCGGGGATGATGTGTGCGGCGGCGCGCGAGTCCTGGAAGCGGCTGTGCAGCCAGGTGTCGAAGGGATGCAGGGAGAGCAGTCCGGCACGGGTCCAGAACTGGTAGTCCAGCGGCTGCGTATCCGGCGCGTGGGACGGGTGGACGCCGATACCGTCCAGCATGGTAGCGACGGCCGCCTGGAAATCGAAACGGGTCTTGACGGCGACCACATTCATGACGGCACCTCGTCTGCCAGGTGAATGTTCGCGGGCTGCTGGATGGCTTGCAGCAGGGCACTGACCGCTGTCCTCTGCAGGGTGGTCACGGCGCTTTCTATTAACTGCTGGAGTTCGGCGAGCCATGCCGCGGTCGATGCCAACGCCAGCCATTCGTCGAATGCGTGTTGATCGTGCGGCTGGAGGGCGAGTTCGCCGATCCAGGCCAGCGTTACCCCGGTGGTCGCCCAGCCGTTACCGGTCCGGGACAGGACGACCAGGAAGTCATCGAGCGGCGCCGGGCGGCCGAAAGTGCAGGTGGCGCGCCAGTCGCCCTTGGTGACGAGTTCCAGGAGCGGGTCAGCCCAGACACCCAGGATCTTGCCCGAGGGTAGGCAGACTTCGCGGAAGGCGTGCGGGTGATACGCAGAATGTGGCAGTCGGTTCATGATCGCTTTTCCTTACCCCTGATGATCCGGCGTAGCCGGCTTCCAGGGGTGGCGAAGCGAGCGACGCTTTAGCAGCATTTTGTAGTCGCCCTGCAAGTTGTCATTAACTCGGCGACGAGGGCCGAAGCCCCCTGGTTACTACAGTTCGATCTCGGCAGCGCCGTGGTCTCGGCAGTCTTCGATCGGCCGCTGGTAGCGTACGACCGCCACGTCGATCAGTGCGGCTTGAAGCCGCCGGGCCAGCTGCAGCCCTTCGTTGTGGTAGCGGCCCCAGAAGAAACGCTGTGGCCGACTAGCGTCGTAGTATTTCTCGAAGAAACGCTGCCAGTCCTCGAAGGGGCGAACCAGCCGCGCAACTTCCTTGCTGCGCGGGAAGGCGGTTTTGACGTCGATCCGGGACTGGCCTTCCCAGAGCCAGGCGCCTTCCCGAGCGACGCGGACGATAATCTCCTGTGCGGGCACCGCTGTTTCTTCATCCGTCCAGACGAAGGCAGAGGGTTTCCCCCTGGCGCCTAAGTAAACACCCAGCTGAACGGTTGTGCCGGTGCGAACGCGAACGACGGGGGCAACGACTTCGGTCGTTTGGGTCCGACCCTGGCCATAGCCGACCGGGCCTTGTGTACTGGCTTGCATGTGCGATCTCCTGAAAAGTTAACGAGCACGACAACGCCATTGCACAAAAAACCAGGACGTACTTGTCCCTATGCAATAGAGGTCGCCAGCTCGATAGATTTCTTAATGAGATCGCATCAACATTCCTCCGGAAACGAAAAAACCCGCCCAGCCATAGCAGCTGAAGACGGGTTCCCCTCGCTTTAGCTGCATTTATAACGCGCCCGCAAGCTGAAACTCAAATCGGCGCAACGGAGCAAATCATACTCGGGGGGGTGGCGGTGTCAAGGATGATTTGATCAACCGGTGGAAGCATGGGCGCTGTCTCGACAATCATTGAACAACGCCAAAGTTGGTTCAACTGTGCGCTGCACGCGACGTTGGCTTCGTAAGGCGCCGCTGCCAGAAAGCGGCCATACCTGCCAGCGAGGCCGCGACCAGCATGGCCCACGTGGCTGGTTCGGGAACACTAAGGGGCGGTTCGGCCGACTGATCGATCCAGACCCTGATGATCATTTCGTTATCATCATCGTCGAAGAGGTAGGACCAAGCGTCGTCAAGGTGCAGAATCCACTGGTTGTCACCGACGCCTTCTACGACGCTTCCTCCCAGGTTCAAGCTATTGTTAGTGTCGGTAAAGACGGCAATGTCCGCTTGTGTCGGTGTCGCCATCAATCCGCTGCTGAACGCGTAAAGATCGCCCAAGTAGTCCGACAGGTTATAGAAGTCGAGTTGGCTTCCGGACCAAAAGTACCCTTTGTTTACCAAGGGCAACACTGCCGGCTGGTTGTGGTAATTGATCACAAAAACCGTGTCTCTATCACCAATCGACGAGCCCACCGCCGGTGTCCCAAGTCCAAACTCCTGGATGGACGCCCCGGCTTCACCCCCGAGATACTCGAACATCAGGTTGCCTGACGCTGATGTGGTGATCAGGCTGGCATTGGCAGGGCCAAAGCCTACCAAGAGAACCAGAACAAACAACAGCCCGACAATGCGCCGACAAGTCATTTGTTGCCCCTTCCATCTTGGTCTGCGTATTGATTGGTGATCACTGCGGAAGGCAAGACCGGGGGGGGCCTGAACGAAACCAACCGGGGCGAGACCCAAGGACAGTGGGGAGTTGAAATCCAACAGCGCAGCTCTCACCGGTTAGAGCACCTCCGTATCGGCCTGCCCCACTGCCTGCTTTGCCCTCGAGCCGCGACGGAGAGATCAGTGCCTGCCCTGACATCTTTTTCGAGAAGGTTTGCGGCGTTCTTGTGTCAAGATAGATCAGGCAAGCACAAATAAAACGGTAGTTATGAAGGTAGATATGTAATAAAACTGGGCTACAAGGCACGGCCTTACTAGGCACTTGGCGGAGAGAGCGGGATTCGA
>DPSD01000627.1 GCA_003538495.1 Accumulibacter sp. | reverse complement strand
CGTCGGTCAAAGACCAGAACGCCCGCCGAGAGGTTGGCCAGAATCGATTCCAGGTAGGCGCGCGCGGCTTCAAGTTCGGCGCGCTGCCGCTCGTTGTCGCGCCGCGCTTCGTCGAGCTGACTGGTCATCTGCTTGAACGAGCGCGTCAGCACACCGAGTTCATCGCGACTGTACACCGCCTGGCGTGGCGTGTAATCGCCGGCGGTGACCGCCTGCGTACCCTCGGCGAGGATCGACAGCGGCGCCGACAGGCGACGGGCCAAAACGAAGGCCAGGGCGATGGCCGTGAACAAGGCCAGCAGGACGGTCAGCGTGAGGGTCATCGCGTAGATCCGGGTCAGACCCTCGCGGCCCAGCGACAGCTCCTGATAGTCGGCGTAGACCGTCTGCACGCTGTCGGCGTTGAGCGCCAGAGCGGCCGGCACCGGATCGGTCAGCTGCAGGATACGGGTCTCGACACCAAGGCCGGGCGGCGTCACCGCAACCAGGACGCGCAGGTTGAGGTCCTTTTCACCATGGCTTTCGAGCACCGCCACCCTGCGCTCGCTGAGTGTCCGGCGCAACAGCTCGGGGGTCGGCTGAGAAGGCAACAGCGTTGTCAGATCGCCGGTGGCGGTCGCCACCAGTTCGCCTTCGCTCGAAAACAGCGCCGCGGATTGCACGCCGGATTGCTCACGCAGGCGATTGATATCGAGGCGGCGCAGCGTTTCGGAACGTTCGGCAAGCTCCAGCGCCATCGCCTGGCCCTTGGCGGCAAGGTCTGCCAGCAAGGAATCGAGCGCGCTGCGGCCGAGATTCAGCCCCGCCTCAAGCGCCTTTTCAACGCGCACGTCGAACCAGGTTTCGATACTCTTGGTAACGAACTGGACCGATACAGCGTAGATCAGCACCCCCGGCAAGACGGCCATCAGACCAAACATCAACATCAGTCGCAGCTTCAGTCGCGAACCGAAGACCTTGGCCTGGTGCTCACGCCAGAGAACACGCAATTGCCAAGAGATCAAGGCCAGGAGCGATAGCGCGACGACCGCATTGAGCCCGAGCAACCACGCGTAGTTGCTGGCGAACAGCGCCGTATTGGCACTGGCCGAAGCCAACAGGAAAAGCAGGATCCCGCCAAACGACACGGCGGCGATGATCAGGCTGGTCACTTGGCGTCGCCCGTGCTGCTGACGCTGGGGGCCACCACCGCTGGCGCCACCGGGACCACCTGCGTGCCCGTTCCCCCTGACTGCGCCGAGTCGCTTGGCGTAAACGACCAGCGCGCCCATTCCGAAACCAGATTCCAGTCGCGGTTGGCCAGCGCGTTGACCTGAAATGTCTTGGGCATTTGCGTCAGGTCAAGGCGCATGCGAACGGCGGCGAGATAGGTGTGATCGGCCTGTACCGTGCCCTTGTCGACGACTAGCCAGTTGCGCAATCGCGACAGGATACTCAGGGCGTCGTCAAGCGAGCGGAAGCTCTGGTGCAGGGTCCCGGTCGACAGGCGATACTGGCGCGTCAGGGCGTGGTAGGAAAGCTGCACGGACTGGCTGCGACTGGCCAGCTGTTCGTCAAGCCAGTACCAGCGTGAGCGCGTCAGTTCGAAATCGACGACGAAGTACAGTGCTACGCCCCTGGCGACTGCGTCTTCGAGGCGCGCATTGAGATTGACGTTGAAGTCGGCGGCGAGCACATAGCCATCTTCGCTGGCCGACAGAATAGGGTTTCGAACTGTGATGTCGCCGGCTTGCGCGCCGGGTGTGGCGAACAACAGCAGCACGCCAAGGAAGAACCAGCTAAGCAGCTTTCCGCAAGAGGGCATAGAAGAATCCGTCATGGTCGTCGTGTGGCAGGAGCTGTTCTTCGCTCACCCGGCGAGCGTCGGGCTGACGAACGAGGAAGGCGTCGATCTGCGCGCCGTTCTCTTCCGGGAAGACCGAACACGTCGCGTACAGCAGCTTGCCGCCAGCCCGAAGCACCGGCCAGAGCCGGTCGAGGATCTCTGCCTGCGTCCGGGCGAAGCGTCTGATGTCGCTTTCACGGCGCAAGTACTTGATATCCGGATGACGGCGGACGACCCCGGACGCCGAGCAGGGGACGTCCGCGAGAATCGCATCGAAGGGCTGGCCGTCCCACCATTGATCGGCGGCCCGGCAATCGCCAACCTTGACCGTCGCCGACAGGCCAAGCCGCCGCAGGTTGTCGTCGATACGCCGAGCGCGCAGCACATCGAGATCCAGCGCCAGCAGTTCGACGTCGGCGGCTTCGAGCAGGTGTGCCGTCTTGCCGCCGGGCGCCGCGCAGGCATCGAGGATTCGCTGGCCAGCCAGCGGGCCAAGGAGATCGGCAGCGCGCTGGGCACCGAAGTCCTGAATCGACACCAATCCGTCGGCAAAGCCCGGCAAGGCATCGACCGCCACCGGCTTGTCCAGAATCAACGCATCGCCCGCGCCCGCCAGACGACGAGCAGCCAGGCCGGCAGCCCGCAGTTGCGCCAGATAATCGTCGGCCAGGACGCGGCGCCGATTGACGCGCAGGGTCATCGGCGGCTGCGCATTGCCGGTGGCGACGATTTCCCGCCAGCACGTCGGATAGGCGCGGCGCAACCGCGCCAGCCACCAGCCCGGGTGCTGTTGTCCCGCCACATCGTCATCGGCCATGGCGGCATCCAGCACATCTCGCTGCCGCAGGTAATTGCGCAACAGGCCATTGACCAGACCCTTGAAGGCGCCGCCCGCCAGTTCGCCGGCTGCGGCAACCGCCTGATCGACAATCATGTAGGCTGCTTCCGGGCGCGTCTGCAAGCGGTACAGCGCCGCGAGCAACAGGGCTTCGGTCTCGGGATGCGGCACGGCCCGGGTCAGCAGACGCCCGAGGATGAACTCGCCACAACCGAAACGGCGCAGAGTTCCGAAAGCCACGTCCTGAGCGGCCGCGCGA
The DNA here is from genome assembly GCA_003538495.1 of Accumulibacter sp. The sequence continues at coordinate 7,475 of DPSD01000627.1, read as the reverse complement.
GCCGCCGGATGTTCGCCGCCGAGCGTGGTCAGCGCTTTGGTCAGGCTGTGTCGGCTATGCACCTGGGCAAGTATCCGCGCCGCCAGCAACAGACTGAAGGCCATCGAATCGGGCGCGAGGAGCGATGGCGCGGCCGCCACCTGGCGCGCAGGCGAACGTTGGTCGTCGGTTGGCGGCCGGCGCACGCGCCGCACACGCGCCAAGGGAGAAGGAGAGAAGGACGAAGAAGACAAAGGCCTGGCGATCACTGCTGATTGGGGGTGAGCCGAGTTTAGCACGATGCCCGACGATGGCGAGATGGTCGCCAGCCAGCGATAATGAGGTCATGACCTCGTTCTCTCTCAAACGATACGCTTGGCTCTCGATCGGCGCGGCTTTGGCGACGATCGGGCTGAAAGGCTCGGCCTGGCTGATCACCGGATCGGTGGGATTGCTCTCCGATGCGCTGGAATCGCTGGTCAACCTGGCCGGCGCCGGCATGGCACTGGCCATGCTGTCGATTGCCGAGCGACCGGAGGACGAAGGGCACGCCTTCGGCCACGGCAAGGCCGAGTATTTCTCCAGTGGCTTCGAGGGACTGCTGATCCTGGTAGCCGCGGCTGCCATCGCGCTGACCGCCGTTGAACGCCTGCTCAACCCGCAGCCGCTCGAACAGCTAGGAGTCGGCCTGGCGGTATCGGTCGTCGCCGCACTGATCAACCTGGCCGTCGGTCGCGTGCTGCTGCGTGCCGGCAGCCGCTACCGGTCAATCACCCTGGAGGCCGACGGCCAGCACTTGCTGACCGATGTCTGGACATCGATCGGGGTAATCGCCGGCGTCGGCGCGGTGGCACTCACCGGCTGGCTGTGGCTGGACCCGACCCTGGCCCTGCTGGTCGCGGCGAACATCGTCTGGACCGGCTGGGGTCTGCTGCGACGTTCGACCAGCGGTCTGATGGACGGCGGCGTGCCGCCTGAGCAGCACGCCAGACTGGTCGCGGTTCTCGAACGCTATCGGGCCCTGGGAATCGACTACCACGCCTTGCGCACCCGAGAGGCCGGCGCGCGCAGCTTTGTTTCGCTTCACGTGCTGGTACCGGGAGCGTGGACGGTTGCGCGAGGACACCAGTTGGTCGAAGAACTCGATCGCGATATACGGCACGAGCTGCCGCACGCGACGGTGTTTACCCATCTCGAACCGCTGGAAGATCCCGCGTCACAGGAAGACATCGGCCTTGACCGCTGAACCGACGCGCCGCGCGAAGCGCTTCTGGCTGCCGCTGTTCTTGGCTCTGCTGCTGTGCACGCCACCGGCTCTCGCCTGGAACGCCGCCGGCCACCGGCTCACCGCGATGATCGCCTGGGAAAGACTGGACGACGAGAGCCGCGAAGCGGTGGCTGGTGTCCTGCGCCAACACCCCGATTTCGCCGTTTGGCAAGCCCGCGGCAAGGGCGCCGATCCGGACCTCACGGCCTTTCTTGAAGCCTCGACCTGGCCCGACGACATCCGCAAGGACAAACGCTTCTATACCGCCGGCCTGGAAGAGCCAACGCCGACCCTGCCCGGCTTTCCGGATATGGAGCGGCGTCTGACTTGGCACTACTTCGACCGGCCGGTCGACCGACCGCTGAACGCAAACCACGGCCTGCCGAACTCATCGGGGCTCCTCGAACGGCAGTTGCTGACGCTCGCCCAGACGCTGGCCAACCCGAACGCCAGTATCGCCGAGCGTGCCTACGCGCTGCCGTGGCTGATTCATCTGGTCGGCGACGCACACCAACCACTGCACGCCGCCAGTCGCTACGGGAGCGACGAACAAGGCGACGGCGGCGGCAACGCACTGAACGTTTTCAACCCCTGGCAACCGCGTTACCCGTCGACCAATCTGCACCGCTACTGGGACGACCTGCCGGGTGCGCCGTGGCTTCGCGGCAGCCGGCTGGAGAACGCGGCCAGATCGCTGACCATCCTTTACCCGCCGCCGGCGCCTTCGGCAACGCCGGACCAATGGCTAGCCGAGAGCTGGCGGCTCGCCCGCGACGCCGCGTATCCTCCGGGAGACGCTGCAGTGCCGACGATCAGCGCCGACTTCCACGCCAACGCGCTGGACATCGCGCGCCGCCGCGTCGCCGAAGCGGGCTATCGGCTGGCCGATCAGCTGCAGCGTGTATTTCAGACGTCGTGCCGACAAGATGGCTGTCCCGGCCCTGAGCCGGCACGGCGGCGGTAATGTTTCACGTGGAACGCCGCCGCAGGCGAGCTTGAATTCAGCCACCGCGCATCGCCCGCAAACGCGCCACACGTTCCTCGGTTGCCGGATGGGTACTGAACAAGCCGGCCAGGCCGCCGCCCGACAGCGGATTCATGATCATCATCTGCGCCGTCTCGGGGTGTGCGTCGGCCGGCGCCATCGGAATCCCGCGAGCGTAGGCATCGATTTTTGTAAGCGCATCCGCCAGCGCTCTGGGGTCACCGGAAATCTCCGCTCCTCCCCGATCGGCCTCGAACTCTCGCGCCCGAGAGATCGCCATCTGAATCAGCGAAGCCGCCAGCGGCGCCAGCAGGGCGAGCAGAATGCTGGCCACCGGGTTACCCGGTCGCCCTTCCGAGTCCCGCCCACCAAAAAACATCGCAAAGTTGGCCAGCGCGGAAATCGCCCCGGCCATGGTCGCCGAGATGGTCGAGATCAGGATGTCGCGGTGACGGACGTGCGCCAGTTCATGCGCCATCACTCCCCGGATTTCGCGCGCCGACAACAGTTGCAGAATGCCGGTGGTCGCAGCGACTGCCGCGTTGTCCGGATTACGACCGGTGGCAAAAGCGTTCGGTTGCGCTTCGTCGATCAAATACACCTTGGGCATCGGGAGCCCGGCGCGCTGCGCGAGCTCCTTGACCATTCCGTAGAACTGCGGCGCCGAGCTTTCGTCCACCTGGCGCGCGTTGTACATCTTGAGCACCATCCTGTCCGAGAACCAGTAGGCGAAGACGTTCATCGCGCCGCCAAAGAGGAGCGCCAGCAGCATGCCGTTCGTACCGCCAACCATCGCGCCAATGGCGCCGAAAAGCGCAAGGATGGCGGCCATCAGAATGGAAGTCTTCAGCCAGTTACCGAACATTTCTGTGATCTCCGAAGTAAGAACGTCATCCTCGTACGTGCACCGAAATGGTGGCCAGCAGGAAAATTTCAAGAGTCCGGAACAGCGCAGCGGCTACCCGAGCGAACCCGCGTCCCGACCAGGAACTGCGCGACGGACAATCGCTTGCCGCCGGCACTCTGCAATTCGGTCACCCGCAGAGCCCCCTCCCCACAAGCAATGACCACGCCGTCGCGGTCAGCCACCAGAACCTCTCCTGGCGAACCAGCACCTGCGACAGCCTCGGCACGCCAGAGCTTGAGTACCCTGCCGTCAAGCGAACACGAAGCGCCGGGGTACGGATTGAAGGCGCGGACTCTCGCCGCCAACTGCGGCGCCGGCAAACGCCAGTCCAGGATCCCTTCAGCCTTGCCGACCTTGGCCGCATAGCTCGCCCCGGCCTCCGGCTGCGGCTGCGCCACCATCGGCAAGCGGGCCAGGACGTCTACGATCAGCCGCGCGCCGACTCGCGCCAGCTTGTCGTGCAGCGAAGCCGCCGTCTCGTCGCTGGCGATCGGCAGGCGCTCGGAAAGCAACACCGGCCCGCTGTCGAGTCCAGCGTCCATCTGCATGATGCACACGCCGGTCTCCGAGTCGCCAGCGAGAATCGCCCGCTGTACTGGTGCGGCGCCACGCCAGCGTGGCAGCAGCGAGCCATGGATATTGATGCAGCCGAAACGCGGCATGTCGAGCACTGCCTGCGGCAGAATCAGGCCATAGGCGGCAACCACCATCGCCTCCGCGCCGACAGTGCGAATCCGCTCCTGCACCGCAGCATCCTTCAGCGTTGGCGGCTGCAGGACTTCGATACCGGCCCCCACCGCCAGCAGCTTGACCGGCGATTGGCGAAGCGCCATGCCCCGCCCAGCAGCGCGGTCTGGCTGAGTCAACACCAGCGCTACCTGGTGCCCGGCGGCAATGATCCCCTCCAGCGCAAGCGCGGCGAACTCCGGAGTGCCCGCGAAAATCAGCTTCACGCGGTGATTCTGGCTTGCTTGGCGAGCTTGTTCTTGATCCGCACCTGCTTGAGTTGCGACAGATGCTCGACAAACACCCGCCCTTCAAGATGGTCGATCTCGTGCTGCAGGCATACCGCAAGCAAACCGACGGCCTCAACGCTCCGCTGCGCTCCGTCGAGGTCCAGGTAGCGCACGACCACCCGCTCGGCACGACCGACCTTATCGTAAATCCCGGGCACCGACAGACAGCCCTCCTCACAGACCTGCAGCCCCTCCAGTTCGACGATCTCGGGATTGACCAAGGTCAACAGCTGATCGCGGGTCTCCGAAGCGTCGATGACGATCAGCCGCCTATGAACGTCCACCTGTGTCGCTGCGAGCCCGATACCCGGCGCCTCGTACATCGTCTCGGCCATGTCGCGCGCCAGGCGCCGAACACTGCCATCGATGGTTTCGATGGGCGTTGCGACCTTCTTCAGGCGCGGATCCGGAAAGCGAAGTATTGGTAGCAAAGACATAAAAAACTTGATCGAAGAAATAACTACGTGCAGAATCTAATGTAGTGTCTTGAGTATTCCGACGCCGTTTGTGCGCTGCGACCCGACTCCGGCCAGAGGCGTGGCCAGGGAGAAAAATCCGACACCCCTCCAGCGCCCGAAGTTCCACCCCGCCATGTACGATTGCTCGTACGAGGATAACACGATGATCCGCATTATATCCGCCTTCATTCTGGCCATGGCCAGCGCACTGTGCGCTGCCGCCGGCCAGGAACTCCAGCTGGCCGATGGCGCACCCGCCAGCCATGTCGTGGTGCCGGGCGATACGCTCTGGGGGATTTCCGGAAGGTTCCTCAAGGAACCCTGGCGGTGGCCTGAAATCTGGCGGATGAACAGGGAACAGATTCGCAACCCCCACCGCATCTATCCGGGTGACGTCATCGTTCTCGAGCGTGACCCTCAGGGCAATCCGATGCTGCGCCTGCAGAACGCACGCCTGGAGCCGCAGGTCCACTCCGAGTTGATCGACCAGGCGATCCCGGCGATCCCGCCGAACGTCATCAGGCCCTTCCTTTCCGATCCGCTGATCGTCGAAGCGCACGCTCTTGACCGTGCGCCGCGCATTGTCGCGACGGCTGTTGATCGGGTGTTCCTCGGCAACGGCGACCTGGCCTACGTCGCCGATGCCGATCCGGCGCGCCTGGATTGGCAGATCTATCGCAACGGCAAGCCCTTGCATGACCCCGAAAGCGGCGAGATTCTCGGCTACGAAGCCTTCTATCTAGGTACCGCGAGGCAAATCGAGCGCGGCAATCCAGCCACCTTCGAGATGGTTACCGTAACCCAGGAGGTCGGCTACGGCGATCGCCTGCTGCCGGCGATCAGCCCACCGTTGATTGCCTACGTACCGCACCGGCCGGACTTCGGCGTCAATGGCCGCGTGATTTCGGTCTATGGTGGCGTCGATGCAGCGGGCCGCGGGTCGATCGTGTCGATCAATCGGGGGAGCACGGACGGAATCGAGATTGGCCACGTCCTGGCACTGGAGCGCAATCGCGTGGTCAGCGGGCGGGACGAGATGGATGGCAAGGCGACGGTCTCAATTCCGCCCCAGCGGATCGGCCTGCTGTTCGTTTTCCGAATCTTCGACCGCATCTCCTACGGACTCGTCGTTCAGTCCGAGGGCACCGTAGACATCAACGACTTCGCCCGCACGCCGTAGTAATGGATGCGGCCGAGGCGCTGGCTTGGTGGCTGCGACTGACGCTGATTCCCGGTATTGGCGGCAAGACGCAGCGCAAGTTGCTGACCACCTTCGGTCTTCCCGAAGCGATCTTCGCCGCCGGGCGCTGCGCTCTGGGCGCTGTCGTTGGTGACAAGGCGGCCCGCCTGCTGCTTGACACCGACAACCACGCGGCCGTCGACCAAGCCCTCGCCTGGTCCGAGAGGCCGGACCACCACGTGCTCAACCTGGCGGACGTCGAATATCCGCAAGCCCTGCTGCAGATCCCCGACCCACCGGCAGTGCTCTACATCCGTGGCCACCTGGGCCTGCTCAACCGCCCCGCATTGGCGATGGTGGGCAGTCGCAATCCAACCCCGCAGGGAGTCAGGAATGCCGAGCATTTCGCTGCCGCCTTTGCCGACGCCGGGCTGACGATCGCCAGCGGCCTGGCGCTGGGGATCGACGCCGCGGCGCATCGCGGCGCGTTGGCACGATCCGGGAACACCGTAGCGTTCATCGGCACCGGGATCGACCGCCTCTACCCGGCGGGCAATCAGCAACTGGCACTCGAGATAGCCGCCCGGGGTGCCGTTGTTTCGGAGTTTCCAATGGGCACGCCCCCCACGGCAGCTAATTTCCCGCGCCGCAACCGCCTGATCTCGGGCTTCTCGCGCGGCACTCTGGTGGTCGAAGCGACCATTGACAGCGGCTCGCTGATTACCGCCCGCCTCGCTGCCGAACAGGGCCGGGAGGTTTTCGCCATTCCCGGATCAATCCATTCGCCCCAATCACGCGGCTGCCACAAGCTGATCCGGGAAGGCGCGAAGCTGGTCGAGACGGTGCAGGATGTTGTTGACGAGATTGGTACCCACCCCGCCGGTGCCCCCACGCCCAGCGGACCCTGCGACACCGCCGACAGCACCTCGGCAGCGGGCGAACTGCTGCTGGCCATGGGTTTCGACCCGTGCAGCCTCGACCAACTGGTCAGCCGCAGCGGCTTGACGGCTGAGACCCTTTCGGTGACCCTCCTGCACTTGGAACTGGACAGCCTGGTCGCCGCTCTGCCAGGTGGCCGCTATCAACGGATTACCCCGCCTGAAAGCCTCTCTTGATGATCGAGATCCTGGTCTACCTGTTCGAAAACTATCACAGTTTCAGCGCTCGGCCGAAGACCAGGACGTTGAGGCGCCGCCTGAGCGCCGTCGGATTTCAGGACGAGAACATCACTGCGGCGCTGCGCCGGCTGGACAGGCTGAAGGCCGCACCACCCGTCAACCTGCCGGAGCGTCCGCAGGCGCTACGCGTCTACCTTGCTGCCGAGCACCGCAAACTCGGCCGGGACTGTCTGGGTTTCATCGCTTTTCTCGAAAGTGCCGGGTTGCTGGCGCCGACCTTGCGCGAGTTGGTCATCGAGGGCGCGATGCTCCTCGAAGACGACCCGGTGCCGCTTGCCAAATTCAAGATCATCGTCCTGATGATCCTCTGGAGCGGCGAACAGACCCTCCAACCACTGGTCGTCGAGGAACTGCTCGACGATGGCCACCAACGCCTGCGCCACTGAGCGTCGTGGCAATTCGCTGATCGGGGTCGCCACACCTCCCCGTGAAGAGCAACTCGAGAAAGACACCGATCGCGGCAAGTTGCAGCGCCGAAACGGTCAGCCCTGACGCATGACTGCTG
>DPSD01000614.1:483-2837 GCA_003538495.1 Accumulibacter sp. | reverse complement strand
ACAACAGGCCGGCCAATCTGCTGATCTTGCGATGGGTCATCATGCGACTCTCGTCCGTGTTGATGAAATGCCCGCGAGGAAATGGATCTTGCTGCAATCTGCGATTCGCGCCCGGCGACGGCCGCCTGCAGCGGCGCATCAGGCCGATGGCTCCGGCGTGCGCGGCCAACGCCACGCATATCCGACCACGAGCAAGGTGAGCGCAATCTCGATCGCGGCAAAGAGCATGTAGAAAGCCCAAGCGCCGCCGAGAAGGATCAGCAGCATGATGGCGGCATAGAACAGGCCGGCACCAATGTTGAGCCAGCGGGCGGCCATGGCCGGCAAGACGAGCGAGAGAAAGATCATGAGGCCGGGCACGGCCATCAGGCTCGCCGTGCCGAACAGCATTCCCTGCGTGACGGTCCCCAGCGCCATCTTGCCCTCCAGCATCTCCTGCAGCTTGCCGGGAACATAGAGTTCGAAGTAGTCGCCGTACACGTAGCAGAACATCACGCTCGCCCAGAGAGCGGACAACTTGCTTCGGGTGGGCATTCGCTCGTCAGCCAGAGCATGCGAACGCATTTTCTTTCCCCCATGTCTTCTTTCGAATGATGAGCCATTGTCAAATCTGGTGTTCAGGAAGTTGATCAAGCGGCGGCCCGATCGTCTGTGTTCACCTCGATAGCATCTTTGAATCTGACCCCGGTAGTCACCTTGGCCACGTCACTGAAGCCGTGCTGGCGGCGCCAGTTCTTCTGTGCACATTCTCCCAACTTGAAGATCAGAAATTATGGAGTATCGACTCCATCGAGCGAAACCCTACCGCGGTAGGGTTGAATGATCACAGCAGCTCTGGGACATTCCTCGTGCATATCAACAACTCTGAAAAAGGAACGCACCCATGAAGAAGAGGCTTGCGCTGGCCTCGGCGGCCGCATTCGTTGTCCTGTCCTCTGGCTGCGCCTCGTTTGCGGTCAGCGATGACGCCATCGAGCGAAACACTGCCCAGGCCCTCGGCTTGGCCAAGGGCTCGTTCACCATCGCTGATCGCGTAGATGACGGTGTAAAAGCGAGCTACACGGTCAAGACGAACACCGGCAAGCAATACTCCTGCTACGTCACTGGCTCGGTGTCACAGCTCGGGCGCGCCGTGTCCGATGCGATCTGCTCCGAGGTCGGTAAGGGCAGCAAGCCTGCGGCTGGTAGGTCGTGCAATGCGCTGCTGAAGGCAGCGGGCAAGTGTTGATGGTGCCCAGCGCTTCATAGACCTTCGGCGGCTTAAAGTCCCCTCGATTGCCCGTACTACTCAGGGTTTTGGAATTGTGACGTTCCCCCGGAAACCTGACAGTTCCAAACTACAGGTAGAAGTCTGCACGGCAGAACGCACCTCCTTCGATTGAATCGCGTCGAAGCACTCATGTCTGTCGGGAGCAGGCCCGTCGCCGACACGCGCGGAGCTGGCCGGCGCACACAGCCGGACACTGAATGCTGATGGCCAGTGTTTGCTGCTGCCATGCCAGGGCGGGCGGCCAAGCAATATGACGCAGGCGTTCCTGCGAACCGGGGCCGCGAAGACGATGCTGCGTCCGCAAGGCTGGTAAATCAGCCGGTGTGCCGAGCACATGAACTTACGCCATCTTCGCTGCTTCATCGCCGTGGCTGAGGAATTGCACTTTGGCCGGGCGGCGCGACGGCTGCATGTGGAGCAGTCACCCCTGTCGCGAACGATCCGCCAACTGGAGGCGGACCTGGGCGTGACGCTGCTGGAGCGCACGCCGCGCGGGGTGCGCCTGACCCCGGCCGGGCAGGTGTTCCTGGAGGAGGCCCGGCGCGTAATGCTGGCCTTTGAGCAAGCCCAGACCAAGGCGCAGGCGGTGGCGGCGGGACACCGAGGCACCCTGCGCATCGCCTTGGCCGGCGGCGTCGGGCGGGCCCGGCTGTCGGCGCTGCTCGCGCTGTGCCGCGAGGAGGCGCCGGAAGTGGGCATCCGGCTGTTCGAGGCGCCGCTGTCGCAGGTGGTGGGCGGGCTGAGCAACGACCTGTACGACGCGGCCTTTGCGATGGCCGACGAGATGGAGGCCGGGGTGGTCGCCAGGCCGGTGTGGCAAGATCCACTGGTGGTGGCCATTCCGGCGCGGCACCCCTTGCTGGCGCACAAGCGGGTACCGCTGGACGAGGTGGTGGGCTACCCGCTGGTGCTGTGCCACCCGCAGGCTTGTCAGGAGTGCAGCCGGCAATGCGAGCGCCTGCTGCGCCTGGTGGAGACACCGCCGGTCGTGGCCGAGTACGTGACGACCCACTCGTTGATGCTGGCCCTGGTGGCGGCCGGCTATGGCGTGGGATTTTCCACCGCGGCCCACGCGGTGGCATGC
>DPSD01000614.1:0-197 GCA_003538495.1 Accumulibacter sp. | reverse complement strand
GGTGGCATGCCGGCAGGCGGACGTGATCGTCCGGCCGCTGGACGAAGATTCGGCGGCGTTGACGACCTACCTGCTACATCCCGAGGGCGCGATGTCGGAGCCGCTGCGCCACTTCATCGACCGTGCTCAGCGTGTCGGCCATATGCCGTTGGATACGCAACGGCTCGCATGAGGCTGCTTCAGGCGGGTTGACCGAT
>DPSD01000434.1 GCA_003538495.1 Accumulibacter sp. | reverse complement strand
CTCAAGGCGCAGGGCGCCGAATGCGTCTGTGGCCTCGGGGTGACGATGACGCAGATGCCCCAGCCACTGTTTCAGCCGCCCGGCGCGGTGGCGTGGCTGAACCCGCGCCGAAACCAGGCGCCAATAGTCGGGCAGGCAGGCCTGCAGGCGTGCCCAGGCCACGGGGGATCCCCCCTGAATGGCCCAACCCAGGCCCGGGTCCTGCACCATGCCGCGCCCGATCATCACGTCCTCGCAGCCGCTCTGCAGCCGACAACGTCGGGCGTCCTCGGCGCTCCAGATCTCGCCGTTGGCGATCACACGAAGGCCACGATGACCATGCCGTGCCAGGGTGGCGCGCAAATCAGCGATGCGTGACCAATGCGCCGGCGGGCGATAGGCCTGCACCTTGGTCCGTGCATGCACCACCAGCTCGTCCGCCCCTGCTTCAGCGATCGCCAAGGCGCAGGCCTCGGCGTCGCCATCGTGCGTGTAACCCAGGCGCATCTTGGCCGACACCGGCAACGCCGCAGGCACCGCACGTCGCACGGCCTCGACGATGCGGCCGACCAATTCGGGTTCCTGCAACAACACCGCCCCGCCCCGGCTCTGGTTGACGGTGCGGGCCGGACAACCAAAATTCAGGTCCACCCCAAAGGGCGACAGCGAGGCCAGACGGGCGGCGTTGTCGGCCAGACAAGCAGGGTCGCTGCCAAGCAGTTGGGGCCGCACCGGCACGCCGGATCTCGTGCGCCCACCCTGCCTCAACTCGGGCACCACGCGGACAAAGGCACGTGCCGGCAGCAGCGTGTCGGTGACCCGAATGAATTCGCTGACGCACCGATCCACGCCGCCGATCGCGGTCAAAACCTCCCGCAGCGGGGCATCCAACAGGCCCTCCATCGGGGCAAGCAACACGGCCATACGGCCTCCTGTCTTTCTTATTCGTCGCAGACCATGTTCAGGCAAGATCGTTGGGATTGAGGCGCGATCATGCCCAGCAGAGCCCCGTTGGATGTCAAGCATCATCCCAGCGGGCACAATATAAAGCTCTACCCTTTCGCCACGCGCCATGCCCCCCGCCAGCCACCCCCAAGCCTTCGCCCGCCTGGGTGTTCTCTCGCTCCTCATGTTGGGAGTCGGGCAGGCCGCCGCCCAGGCCTCACCTGATCCGACATCACCGACCTCGGCCGCCCCAGCATCCCCGGTGACGGCCCGCGCCGGCACCCTCAAAGCGGTGCAAGGCGAGGTGATCATTGTCGGACAGGGCAACGCCCGACGTCCGGCCACGCCCGGGGCCGCCATCTACGTGCGTGATCGGCTGCTGTCCGGCCCCCAGTCGGGTGCTTCGGTGGTGCTGCGCGATGGCACCGGCATCACCCTGGGTCCGTCGTCCCAAATCGACTTCACCGTCTTCGCCTTTGACAGCACCACGCAGCGCGGCAGCCTGTTGGTGCATGTGCTCGAAGGCTCGATCCGGGTGGCCACAGGCCTGCTGGCACGTTTCAGCCCAGAGCTGTTCAAGGTCACCACACCCACCTCGGTGGTGGGTGTGCGCGGCACCGATTTCATCGTGGAAACCCCCGTCAAGCCATGAGCCATCACCCATCCTGGCTCCCCAGCCTCGTCCGTCGCATCGGCCACCTGGGTTTGCCCATCGCGCTGGCCGTTCTGACGGGTTGTGCCGTTTCCCCTCAACGGGTCATTCTTTTGCCCGAAGCCGATGGCAGCCCGAGCGCTGTGGTGCTGCAGACATCGGCGGCCCAGCAGGTGCTCGATCAGCCTTATGCCGTGGGCACCATCGCAGGCGATGGCCGCATCACCCCGGGCACCACCACAGCCGAAGCCGTGCGAGCGGCCTTCCCGCTGCTGCTGGATCTGCATCCAGCGCCCCTCCAACGCTTCACGCTGAATTTTGAAACCGGAACGTCACGGCTGACAGCCGAATCGACGGCCAGACTCAGCGAGGTGATACAAGCCGCTCGCGCCCGCCCGGGCGGCGAGATCGTGGTGGTCGGACACACCGACCGGCAAGGATCGCTGGATGCCAACGACAGACTCTCGCTCGAACGGGCCCAGGCCATCCGCGCGTTGCTCATCGAACAAGGCTTCCCGGCCGAGCGGGTCGAGGCCCAAGGGCGGGGTGAGCGTGAACCGCTGGTGCCCACCGACGACGAAGTGGCCGAACCCCGCAACCGGCGCGCCGAGGTGCTGGTGCGCTGAGGCCGACCGCGCCATGCATGAACCCCGTCTGACCCAGGCCCTGCGGACGCTGCTGCACGAACAGCGCGTGGCGGCGTTGGGCACCCTGTCGCCGCAAGCGCTTCCTTTCGTTTCGATGGTGCCCTACGCCCCGGACCCCGAGACCGGTTGCGTGCTGATTCTGGTCAGTCAACTTGCTGCACACAGCCGACACCTGCGGACCCAACCCATGGCATCCCTGTTGGTGACCGAAACCCCTGCCCCCCATGGCCCCGTTCATGCACTGGCTCGTGCCACGCTGAGCGTGCGCGCCCACATGCTTGAACCCGACGATCCGCAGGTCGCCATCGCCCGTCGGCATTACCTCACCCGCTTCCCAGAGGCCGAATCCATCGCCCAACTGGGCGACTTCCGCTGGGTTCAGCTTCACCCCGAAGGAGCCCGCCAAGTGGCAGGTTTTGGCGCGGCCCGTGACGTCGATGCCGCCACGCTGCGAGACTTGCTGCGCGCTGCGGTAGCCCCCCACGCATGACCACCTTGGCATCAACCTGCGATACGACGTTCCGCCCTTCGGCCCCCGCGCGGCCATGGGAACTGCGCGTGGTGTACGAGGATGCTTCCATGATCGTGCTGGACAAGCCCTCAGGCTGTCTGTCCGTGCCCGGTCGCGGTCCCGACAAGCAAGATGCACTGGCCACCCGGGTGCAGGCTCGCTGGCCCGAGGCACGGGTGGTGCATCGTCTGGACATGGACACCTCCGGGCTGATGATCATGGCGCGCGGTCTGGGTGCCCAGCAGCGGCTCGGTGCAGCTTTCGAAGCCCGACAAGTCCACAAAACCTACCTCGCCTTGGTATTGGGTCATCCAAACACCCCGAACGCTGAGGTCTGGCACACCATCGACCTGCCCTTGATCGTGGATTGGCCCAACCGTCCCCGCAGCAAGGTCTGCCCGGTGCACGGCAAACCCAGCCTCACACGCTGGCGCAAGCTCGACGACCCGAACGTACCGGTGGACGCCAGCCGACTGGAACTGCGACCGATCACCGGACGCTCGCACCAGTTGCGCGTGCATCTGCAGGCCATCGGTCACCCCATCGTCGGCGACCCACTGTACGCGGCCCCTGGCACCTCACCCCCCTGGGCCAAACGTTTGATGCTGCACGCATCGCGCCTCGAACTCCCCCACCCTGACAAGGGCCAGCCCATGTGCTTTGAGGCCGCATGCCCCTTTTAGGTCATCCCATGCCACCCCTTTCGTCCCTCATCATCCTGACCGGTGCCTCCCGTGGACTGGGCTTGGCGATGGCGCGGCAATGCCTCACCCCAGGCCGCGGGCTGCTGTGCGTGGCCCGGCAGCCCAACGAAACCCTCACCCTCGAAGCCCGTGCGGCGGGGGTAGGCATTGAGTGGTGGGCCCAGGATCTCTCGGCCCCGCTGCATGTGGCCCAGCGATTGGAACGCTGGCTTCACGAACGTGCCTGGAAAGGCCTTTCCGAGGTCACCCTGATCAACAACGCCGCGCTGATTCCGCCCATTGGCCCCATCGACACCTGTCCACCCGAGGCACTGGCCCAGACCTTGCGCGTTGGTCTGGAAGCGCCCATGCTTCTGACCGCTGCCTTCCTCAGGGCCACCGGGGCATGGATCGAAGCCGGCTGGAGAGGGCCGCGCAAGGTGCTCAACCTGTCTTCGGGGCTGGGGCGACGTGCCATGGCGGCCCAGGCTCCCTACTGCGCGGCCAAGGCCGGCCTGGACCATTTCACCCGCTGCACCGCGCTTGACGAGGCACGCCGCCCCCACGGGGCCCGGCTGCTCGCCCAGGCTCCTGGCGTGATCGCCACCGACATGCAAGAACAATTGCGCGCCGGAGACCCCGGCCTCTTTCCGGATCGACCACGCTTCCAGGCCCTGTTCGATCAAGGTTTGCTCGACACCCCCGAACAGGCCGCCGCCAAGGTGCTGGCCTGGCTCAACCGCCCTGACTTTGGCAATCCGGTGGTGGCCGATGTGCGCGATGCCTGAAGGCCAACCCGACCCCGGTTGGGGGCCCATGTCCTCTCGACCTGTCCAGAACCTGCACCCGCTGCACCTGCACCCAGCCAGCGCCTGGCAGCTTCGTGCACGTTTGGAAGCTGGCTGCGCGCTGCTCACGACTTCGGGCCTACGCGACTCCGAGCGTATCGACCCGTTCTTCAGCCTCGTCTTGCATTACCGTCTCTGCGGAGAATGGGGCGAACTTCACCTGCCCGCACCCCAGCCCGCTGGCCCAGCCGATGGCCTTTGGCAGAGCACCTGCTTTGAAGCCTTCGTGGGTCACCCTGGGGAGTCTGCTTACCAAGAATTCAATTTCGCCCCTTGCGGACGCTGGGCACACTACCGTTTTCAGCGTGAGCGGCAACGCGACACCGACAACGAACGTCAGGACGCCGGCCCATCCGCCCCCAGGTTTGTCTGGTCGCACACAGCCGACGCCATCCACCTGCAGGTCGTGCTCCCTCTGCAGTCCCGACCGACCACAGGCTGGCAGGTCGGTCTGTGCGCCGTGCTGGCCCATCAAGACGGGCGACTCGCTTTCGCCGCGCTGCATCACCCTCGGGACGTGCCCGACTTTCATCACCCCGCCGGGCGAATCCTCTGCCTGCCGTGACCCACACCCCCTCTTGCCCCGAACCTCCATGCGCCTTGGCCTTGAACGACTGCTGGAAGACCCTGCACTGCGTGCCCCGTTGGTTGGTCGACGCCTGGCCCTTCTGGCCCACCCCGCCTCGGTCACGCGCGACCTGACCCACGCCCTGGATGCCCTGTCCGTCCTGTCAGACCTGAAGTTGACGGCCGCCTTCGGCCCTCAGCATGGCCTGCGCGGCGACAAACAGGACAACATGGTCGAGTCACCTGACTTCATCGACCCGCGCCTGGGCGTGCCGGTTTTCAGCCTCTACGGCGAGGTGCGTCGCCCCACCGACGCCATGATGGCCCACTTCGATGTGCTGCTGGTGGATCTGCAGGATCTTGGCTGCCGCATCTACACCTTCATCACCACCCTGCGCTATCTGCTCGAAGCCGCCGCCGCGACCGGCAAGGCGGTGTGGATCCTCGACCGTCCCAACCCGGTCGGACGCCCGGTCGAGGGATTGCGCCTGCGCCCGGGCTGGGAGAGTTTCGTCGGCGCCGGCGCGCTGCCGATGCGCCACGGTCTGACGATGGGTGAACTGGCGTGCTGGTTCGTCAGCACGCTCGCCCTCGACGTCGACTGCACGGTGATCAGCATGCGCGGCTGGAACCCCGGCGCGGGCCCTGGCTACGGCTGGCCGCTCGGTGAGCGGTGCTGGATCAACCCCAGCCCGAACGCACCGAACCTGTCGATGGCGCGCTGCTACGCCGGCACGGTGATGCTCGAAGGCAGCACGCTCTCCGAGGGGCGCGGCACGACCCGGCCGCTGGAGCTTCTTGGCGCGCCCGACATCGAAGCCGGCCGGCTGATCGCGACCATGGACGCGCTCGCCCCGGACTGGCTGCTCGGCTGCCGGCTGCGCCCCTGCTACTTCGAGCCGACCTTCCACAAGCACGCCGGCACGCTGTGCCAGGGGGTGCAGATCCATGTCGACGACGGCCGCTACCAACATCCCTGGTTTCGCCCGTGGCGTCTGCAGAGCCTGGCTTTCAAAGCCCTACGGCAGCTGCAACCGGACTACCCGCTGTGGCGCGAATTCGCTTACGAGTACGAACACCAGCGGCTGGCGATCGACCTGATCAACGGCTCACCGCTGCTGCGCGAGTGGGTCGACGAGCCGCAGGCGACGCCGGCCGACCTCGACGCCTTGAGCCGGGCCGACGAAGACGCCTGGGAAGAGGAGCGGCAGGAGTTCCTCCTGTATTGACGCCTGCGGACCGCCTGGCAGCGCCAGCGGTGAACTCGCCGCCACAGCGGCGCATCGCCCATCTCGACATGGACGCTTTCTACGCGTCGGTCGAACTGCTGCGTTATCCGGAACTGCGTGGCCTGCCGGTGGTCATTGGCGGCAGCCGCGAGCAGCAGCCGGTAGAACTCGCCGACGGCAGCCGCCGTTTCGCTCGCCTGCGCGACTATGTGGGCCGCGGGGTGATCACCACCGCCACCTACGAAGCGCGTGCGCTCGGCGTCTTCTCCGCGACGGGGATCATGAAAGCGGCCCGACTGGCACCCGAGGCGATTCTGCTGCCGGTCGACTTCGCCGCCTACCGCCACTACTCGCGGCTGTTCAAGGCCGCTGTCGCGCGCCTGGCGCCGCTGATCGAAGACCGCGGAATCGATGAAATCTACCTCGACCTCAGCGCACTCGCCGACGACACCCGGGCGCTCGCCCAACGTATCAAGGACGCCGTCCGCGAGGCCACCGGACTGTCGTGCTCGATCGGCGTGGCGGCCAACAAGCTGCTCGCCAAGATCGGCTCGGATCTCGACAAACCGGACGGCCTGACGATCCTCGATGCCGCCGATGTCGCGCAGCGGATCTGGCCGCTACCGGTGCGCAAGATCAACGGCATCGGCCCCAAGGCAAGCGACCGCCTGTGCAAGCTGGGCATCCGCACGATCGGCGAACTGGCGCATGCCGAAGCGACCACCCTGCGCCAGCACTTCGGCGACGGCTACAGCAGCTGGCTGCACGCGGCGGCGCACGGCATCGACGACCGACCGCTGATCACTTCGTCCGAACCGAAATCGATCAGCCGCGAAACAACCTTCGACCGCGACCTGCATCCGCGCCACGACCGCGCGCTGTTGAGCGAGATCTTCACGACGCTGTGCACGCGCGTCGCCGACGATCTGCGACGCAAGGACTATCTGGGCCGGACGATCGGCATCAAGCTGCGCTTTGCCGACTTCCAGACCGTTACCCGCGACCTGACGCTGCCCGGGGCGACCGGCGACCCGCAAGCCATCCGCCGCGCCGCTGGCGAGTGCCTGCGCCGGATCGTGCTCGATCGCAGGCTGCGGCTGCTCGGCGTCCGCGTCAGCACGCTGTCGACACGGCGCGCCACGGAAGATCATGCGCCGCCGCGGCAGGGCGAGCTGGCGCTGACCGGCCGTCTGGAGGAGCACCTGGACTGACCAGAGGCGGCGCCGTACGACGGGAGCCCCGGTTTCATACACGCCGCGACGGTGCCGCCGAGCCACCACCCGCCAACCATTCGGCAGGCGGCGAAAAGCTCCTCCGGCGGGCCGCAACGGAGCCCGAGCGATGAGCCATCGCCCCCGCCCGGACCTGACGACAGTCTCGCCGCGCGCACTCGCGGCGTCCGCGCTGGACACTGATATAACTAAGATTTCCCAGGAGAAGTGTCGGTTTTTTTTACACTTGCCGCGGATCTGCAGCCGTCAACCTCCACCCGAAAACAGACTGCAATTGATTTGTAACGACTTTTCCTTGTTCGGTTTGATTCTTGCTTCGTGTAGCTACGGTTAGCATGCGGAGCCGATCTCCGTCAAGGAGGCCAGCACGCTAACCGGTGCCTGAAGCGCGGTTAGCGAACGCACAGGCGGACCTTCCATTAGCGGAATGTTTTCCTTGGCAGACTTGACTTCGTCATTTCTCGTTGGCCGGCAAGTCAATCCGCTAACGGTGTTGGTGTCTAACTCAGTGGAGGTGAACCAATGACTCACAAGCAGACGTACACCAAGAGAGGTTTTGGCTTTCTCGTAGCTGGCCTGGCCATGCTATGGTCAGCAACGGCTGTCGCCACGGTGGTGGTTGACATCCCCGCCAGCACCTCCTGGCAGCAGGCCATCACGGCCGGCAACATCGTCCCTTCTGCGAACGGCGACAACCTGACGCAGGCGGCTCTGGAATTCTACGTTCCCCAGAACGTTCCCCTGGAAGTCGTCGGGGCGACGCTGACGCCGGGTGTTAATGGTGTGAGCGACGGCCAGACGACGATTGACAACACGTTAGTGATGTCGTGGGATCTACCAACGAGCAATGCCCTTGCCATCGCCTGGTGGGACTATCGGTTCAGCACTCCGCTAAACATGGAGACAGGCAGCAGCAAGATCCATTTCTCCGTTTACCCCCCGCCCGGGGTATGGGACTTGTCGCTCGAACTGATTGATAGCAATGGGCGTTCCCGCGGTTGGTTCCGGTTTGGGCCCGCGAATGTGTGGGATACTTTTTGGATCAGCCCGAATCTGGGCTTGCAGAACCCGTTCTCGTTCTATTGGAGCGACCCGCTCTTCGACATCACCCAGGTGGTAGCCGTACGCTTCGACGAATCCGGGATGGTGAGCCAACCGTTCCCCATCAACCCGACCGGCGCGGGTCCGGCCTGGAATGCTTGGAATAGTCTCAGAATCGAAGTGCCCGAACCGACGACTCTTGCCCTGATGGGATTGAGCCTGGCAGTACTCGGGGGGGCCACCAGGCGCAGACGCGGTACCTTTTAGCGATGACAGGCTTCAACATCGAGGGCGCGTAGCGTACCGTGCATGACCACAAGGCGGGTAATTCCCGCCTTGTTTCTTACTCAGTCAGACTCGTTCCGGGATGAACAGGTGACAGGCCAGGCTACCCTGGCACCAGCCCCTCACTTCAATCCGCAGCCCGCACGGAGACCGACCAACGGGAAATTCCGTTGCCCCCCGCGAGATGCCCCGAACGAGCGCCATCGTCATGTCGCTTTGCTGACCGAGAATCGTCATCGGTCGGGAACTGGCCGGTAAGAAACAGCGCTGCCGCTGATCTCGCGCCACAGTTCGCTGATCGGAACGCGGTTGCTGGCGGTGCGATCGACCCACTCGGTCGGTGCTGCCGTGCCCGGATGAAAACGAACGCCCCAGATCGGCTCGAAGCCGTCGGTACGCAGCGAATAGCGGGCATCGCCGATGACCGTCGGGTCGGCGCCGGCACGCGCGACCCAGCCGGCTGAGAAATAGCTGAAGCGCGCAAAATCGCGGCGCACGCGGTCGTCGGCCAGGGCCTGCGGCGACAGGTCGTGCTCGACGAGCACGTCGACCGTGCTGCCCGGCTGCCAGCGCGTGCGGTCGCCGCCGACCACCCGCAGGCGGTCGGTGTATAGCGTTTGGCCCGACTGGTAGACCGATCGCCAGAGCAGCGGATTACCCACCGTCGGGAACATCTCGGCGCGGTCCACCGGATGGCCACGCGCGGCAGCGATCCGCAGTTGCACCTCGAACGCACGCTCGCGCTGCCAGGCGGCGGTGCCGATGTAAACCAGGCTCAGCAGCAGCGCCAGCGCCGCCGGAAAGCGCGAGCGCCGACGCACGGCGAAAACCAGGCCGATCAGCAGCATCAGAGTGAGCAGCGGACCGATGGTCGTGATCCAGTGCCAGGCCACCCGCAGCGGCGAGAACGGCCACAGCAGATGGGTTCCGTAGTTGGTGCAGGCGTCGAGCAGCGCGTGCGTCGCGTAGCCGATGGTGGTCGCCGCGACGATCGGCCGCCAGTTCGGGCGATAGCGTTGCTGCGCCAGCCACGGCGTGGCGGCCACGATTCCGCCGACCGGGATGAACGCCAGGGCGTGCGTGAAGTGGCGGTGGTACTGAATTGCCAGCAGCGGGTCCGCGGAACTCCTGATCAGGATGTCGGCATCAGGCAGGACGCCACCAACGGCACCAAGCAGCCAGGCCTGCCGACCGAGGCGCGGGCCAAAGGCGACTTGCGCGGCGCTGGCGCCGAGTAGCGCATGAGTCAAGGGGTCCATTCAAGCTCCAAGTGACGTCGGGGAATGATCGAAGCGGCCGCGACGCCAGTGTGTCAATCTTCTCGACCGTGCGCAACGACGCTGTTCGCCGCGCGCACCAGCGACCCCCCGAGGCATGCGACTCCCAGCGCAGGATAAAGCCCTCGCCAGCAATGACCATGAGCCGGCAAAATCGCCGTCACCTGTATCGGTGAGAGCACCCATGATCGATGGCGACAACGCCGCCTTCATTCAGACCGGGGTGGCGATCAACCTCGCTGCCTGCGGTGCCGACGCTTTCTTGAATCTTTCCTCAAGGCTTCTTAAACTCTTGGCTAGCGCACGGTGGCCCTCTTGCGCCAATTTTCCGACCTTCTAGACTGGCACTACTACGGCCCACACAGGAAGAAGCGATGAATCCAGGATGGCAAGCTATCGATGAAACGCCGCTGTTCGAACGGATGCTGCTGGTCCGCTCGTACGAGGAAGCGCTTGTCGCCGGCCATGTCGCCGGCACGGTGCCGGGAACCTGCACCTCGGTCGGCCAGGAAGCGGCCGGAGTTGGCGTCGTCAGTGCGCTCGGTGGCGACGACCTGATCCTCACCAACCACCGCAGCGCCGCCCACCTGCTGGCCCGCGGTGCCGACCCGGACCGTCTGCTGGCCGAGGTAATGGGGCGCAGTGGCGGCTACTGCCGGGGAAAGAGTGGATCCTTGCACATCTCGGTTCGCGAACTCGGCGTGGTGCTGACTTCGACCATCGTCGGCGGCGAGCTGTCCCTGGCAACCGGCGTTGCGCTCTCCCAGAAGATGCTCGGCCGGCCCGGAATCGTCACTTGTTTTTTCGGCGACGGGGCAGCCTGCGAGGGCGTCTTCCACGAATCGCTGAACCTGGCCGCAGTCTGGGAACTGCCGATACTCTACGTCTGCGAGAACAATCAGTGGCAGGCTTTCGTGCATCGCCGGGAAACCATGAGGAGCGAGCACATTGCCGACCGGGCAGCGCCCTACGGCATCGACAGCGCGACGGTCGACGGCAACGACGTAGTGGCGGTTCAGCGCGCGGCGTCGGAGGCTGCCGAGCGGGTCCGCGGCAGCAGCCGCCCGTTCCTGC
This sequence comes from Accumulibacter sp., assembly GCA_003538495.1. Next base: position 5,873 of record DPSD01000434.1, on the reverse strand, counting down.
TGGAAACCTGGACCTACCGCAGCCGCGGTCACTTCGAACCAGACGACCAGGCGTACGTGGACCCCGCCGAACACGCCGCGTGGCTGACCCGGGATCCGATCGAGATCTCCCGCCAGCGCTTGATCGGCGGCGGTCGCTTGACCAGCGAGGACGCGGCAGCGCTGGCAACGCGGGCGCGTCAGCGCATCGCCAGCGCGATGGCTTTCGCCGAGGCGTCGCCCTTCCCGTCGCTGGAGCAGTTGACCACCGATGTTTACGCCTGAGGCTGCCGCCATGCCCGTGATCACCCCTTTTGAAGCCATCGGCGCCGCGCTCACCGAGGAAATGCGCCGCGACCCGAGAGTGCTGATCTTCGGCGAAGGCGTCGCCACCAAGCGCCACGATCTGCTCGACGAATTCGGCCCAGCCCGGGTGCGCAACACACCACTGGCCGAGGGAATCATCGCCGGGACGGCGGTCGGCGCCGCGGCCACCGGATTGCGGCCGGTGATCGACCTGCTGTTCGCGCCATTCCTGTGCTACGCCATGGACCAGCTGGTTAACAGCGCCGGCAAGCTGCGTTTCATCTCCGGCGGCCAGTTCGCCTTTCCCATGGTCACCCTGGCGATGACCGGTGGCGGCTGGGGTGTCGGCGCGCAGCACAATCACAACAACGAAGCGTGGTTTGTCCACAGCCCGGGGCTGAAAGTGGTGATGCCGTCGTCCGCAGCCGACTTCAAGAGCCTGCTCAAGGCAGCGATCCGCGACAACAACCCGGTGCTATTCTTTATCGACCTGGGACTGCTCTATCAGGCTGGCGAGGTGCCGGAAGGCGAACATCTGCTGCCTCTGGGTAAAGCCAGCGTCCTGCGGACTGGCAGCGACGTCACTCTGGTTTCCTATGGCAAGACCGTACACGCCTGCCTGGCGGCCGCGCAACAACTCGCCGAAGCCGCCATATCCGCCGAAGTGATCGACCTGAGAAGCCTGAAGCCCCTGGACGAAGAGGCGATCATGGCCTCGGTCCACAAGACGGGCCGGCTGGTAGTGGCGCATGAAGCGGCGAAGATGGCCGGCGTCGGCGCAGAGATAGCCGCCCAGGTAGCGGAACGCGCCTTTGCCGACCTGCGCGCCCCGATCATCCGCCTGGGCGGTCCCGATGCCCCGGCGGCGGCCAGCCACCCGCTCGAACAGGCCTACGCGCCCAGCGCAGAGGCCATCTGCGCGGCCGCAAGGAGTATCTGCGCCTGAACGCCAGCGCTCTGGTTCACGCTACCCCGTCGGCGGCGGGTCATCCCGCACGCAATGGAGGGCCAGTCAAGAAAACCACGACCGGCCCGATCCTGCCTGTCGCTACGCTCCTCACGCTCGCCTTGGCGGCCGCTGTTCCGGCAGTGGCCGCGGACCAGGCAAGCATCAAGCGCAGCGCCTTTCTGGTCGGCGTCGGCGGCTACGTGGGCTGCCACACTCCCTTCAAGATGGTTGCCAACGGCCCGGAACTGGATTTCGGTGGCGGCCTTTCCGGCCACCCGCAAACCCTGGGCCCGAGTCCGCCACCATCGCCGCCCCGATGAGTTCCTCGTTAGTGTGCGGGCCGTAGATGTCGGAGGTATCGAGGAAGCTGATGCCGAGGCCCAGCGCACTGTGGATGGTGTGGATGGCGGGAACCGATTCAGCGCCGTCGCGCCACCATAGAAAACACCTATCCGAATCCAACCCAGGTCAAGCGCCGATACCCACGGACCGTCTCGAGAGAAAGCCCCGGCAAACCGAGTCAATCGGCTGACCCTCCGGCCTTGGAACCGTACCTGGCGGCAGTCGCGGCTGATCCGGGCCGACTGCGCCTTTCAGCAAGATCGGGGCAGCATGCGCCATGCTGCCCGTAAACCGGCGGGGCGAGGCCTGCCGGTATTTCATTCGACGGAAAGAATTGGCCGCCCCGCCGCGGTCTTCGCGTTGCTAGCGCAAGGAATCCTGTACCGACTGGAACTGGCGCACCCACGGCCGGTTCGCATGCAACTCAGGCGGCAGCGCGGCAATGGCGTCGCGCGCCTGGGTTACCGTATTGAATACGCCGAAGAACAGGTTGTAGCGCTCGCGCTGGCCGCGCTCGGTAACGGAAAAGGCCAGGGAATTCAGCGCCAACTGCTCGACGTGGCGGTCGATGAAACGTGCCATGTCGCCCTGGCTCGGCGACTCCACCAACTGCACGGTATAAGCCTTCGGATTTTGCCGAAGCAACCATTGGCTGTCATGCACCACCCCGACTCCCGCGCTTTGTACGCGCACCTTCCGCAGCGCAGCGCGCAAGTCGCCGAGGCTTTTCTCCAAAACTGAAACCTTGCCGGAGACTTCGTCAATTCGCTCTTGCTGCAGTACAGCGCTCTTCTCTCGGGCCGCTTCGCCTGCGGAGAGTGCCGCGACCCGACCGCTGACTTCGGCGATTTGGCTCTCGCTTCGCGCAATCATCGACTCGGTGCTTGCGGGGGCAAAGGCAGGCACCCACTTGACCAGGGCGAACCCCAGCACGGTCAGCAGCAGCAAGCCGGCAATGGCCAGATGCGTCCGCTTGAACTTCTCGCGGGTAGCACCCTGGTGGTCCACCAGCGCGGCGGCAAGCTCGGCGATTGCCACCTCCAGGCGCTGCGTCTCCGACCGCAGCACGCCGACCAGACCCTGCAAAGTCTGAAACTCGGCATAGTGCTCGCGCTGCAAGGCGCTCAGACCGTCGATCCGCGCCTCGACGAGCAACTGCTGCTTCTCCGCCTGCTCACGCACCGCCTCGATACGGCTCTTGTTGCCGCGCGTCGCGGTTTCCAACAGCTCGTGGGCGATGTCAAACTGATCAAGACGGAGGCGTTGCTCGGCGATGATCTGCTCCTGGGCCTTGAACAGGCCTTCCAGCGAAGCGATCCCCGTATCGAGCCGCGCCACCTCCGCACCGATGCGGGCGTTGTTGCTCGCGAGCCGGGTGTCCCAGCGCTGCTCTGTGTCGGCCAGCCAACCGCGGGCTTCGCCCCGCACCGCAGCGAGCCGTTGTTCGGCAGTGGCGGCATGCGCGGCCAATGACCGGCTCTGCTGCTGCAGGTCAGCGCCGAGCCGGTGCACCTGGCTCGACACCGCGCCACCCGACTGGCGGATTTCGGCCAACTCACCGTCAATACGACGATTGTTTTCGGCGTACAGTGCTGTCAGCTCGTCGTAGTTGCGCAGCACACGGTCAAGCTGCGCGTTGATCTCCTTGGGCGTCAGACTGGAATCGTTTGCTCGCGTCAGTTCCAGCAGGCGAGCCATCTCCGGTTCAATGACCGGAACGCCGGTCGCCGGCGCTTCCAGCGACTCGGTCGACAACACAGTGGGAACGGTCTCAGACCGTGCATCGTTCGGCAACGAAATTTCTGCGGTGTTGGTCATCGTCGGTCTCCTCTGTTGTGATTTCACAGGTTTGCTTTCTGACTGCAGCGGTGCACTCAAACACATCGCGGGCGAACTTGACAAGTCTTCTCGCCTTTCTCCTGCACTGCTCATGCGGCGAGTGTCGCAAGCGCGCAACCCCTCACCGCTCTTAGGCGGGCGAACGGCCGATCTTGCGCCTTCGCCCCGTGCCTGAGCCGGAAGGTGCTGACGCATCGAAGGGACGTGCTGTCGGCGCCAACCGCAGAAAGAACGGGCCTGTCCGCTCCCAGTACGGGCGGATCATCGATCGCTGTGAGCGGCTTGGGTGCACGCCAGAGGAACTCGCCGACCCAGGCGCCCGATATTGTGGCAGGATCAAGCTCTGCAAGAATGACTGCAGCAGACCGATTCACCGCCCGGCAGCGCCGGGAAGCCACTTGAGCGGGAGCAACAATGGCCTTTCTGACCTGGCGAGACCAGTATCGTGTCGGACTCGAACGTATAGACCGGGAGCACCGCTATCTCTTCGACCTGATCAACAGGTTCCACGATGGTCACCGCGGCGGCGCCGAGCCCCGCGAACTCCAGAGAATGCTCAACGATCTGGTGCAATACTCGGAAGAGCATTTTCGCCACGAAGAAGAAACCATGCTGGAGAACGAATATCCAGGGCTGTCCGCACACTGCGGCATGCACGAGGAGCTCTATCTGGCGATCTTTCGCCTGAGCGAGGAACTGGCCGCCGACTCTTCGTCGATTACCATGGACACGCACAGCTTTCTGCGCAACTGGCTGGTCAGCCACATCCTGACGCACGATCTGCAGTTTGCCGATTACTTGGCGACGCGCGCCGAGCAGGCAAGGCGTGATCAGGATGCCAGTGACGCAGCTAAAGCCAAAGGGGGAGATGAAGCCAAAGGCGCAGCGCCGCACGACGAAGCCTAGCGCGCTGCTACCCAAGGCAGAAAGGTGTCGATTTGCCTGGCACCCGCTGAGCCAATGGTCGGCGCCTGGAACATCGACGCGGGCATCGGCACCGCCGCCACTGCCACGCTGCTCCACGCTGGTGGCAGTTTCCGCTTGAACGCCAGCGCTGTCTGTGCGACATTTCCTGCGTTCTGCGCGCCGGTTCGGTCCGACCGCTGATCACCGATCGTCCGGTTTGGGGGCGCGCCGTCGCTGCTCAAGATTAACCGACGTTCCGGCAGCGCGGCCCGCTGGCGCCATCAGCCACCTGCGGCCGGGTCTTCACTCGCCGCACCGCAGTTCGGCAATAGTACCTGGCCCCACCGCCAGCAAATGGGAGAGAACATGAAATACGTGATCTGGGTGATGTGGCCGGCGTTCATCGCGGCCGGGATCGCCGAAACGATCTTCTTCACGATGATCGATCCCGAGCAGCTGTACCTCTTCGGGCAACGCGTCGAGTGGTCGGTGACAGCCACCTACTCGACCGGCTTTCTGCTTTTCTGGCTGGTCTGCATCGGATCGAGCCTGATGACCTACCTGATGATGCCGAACCAGGCCAAGGAGGCGCTCAAGAAAGCTGCCGGTGAGCGCGAAGACCTGGCCCGGCCGAAACGCCGGGAACCCGGCGTGGGCAACCGCTAGATCGCGGACAAACCGGTGTCGAGGTCGTTCTGCAGGTCGACGACGGCTTCGAGACCGACGGCAATCCGCAGCAAGTCCTCGCTCACCCCTGCCGCCGCCCGCTGCTCCGGCGTGATTCGGCCGTGCGTCGTCTCCGCCGGGTTCAAGTCCGCCACGCTGTCGACCCTGGCGCACGAAAGTACCAACCTCATTGGCAAGCTCGTCACCGTGGGCACCCTGTGGCTCGGCGCTAAGCTGGTGATCGAGGGCAAGCTCACCGTCGGGCAGCTCATCGCTTTCAATATGCTGGCCGGCCGTGTGGCGCAACCCATCATGCGGCTGGCGCAGCTGTGGACGGACTTCCAGCAGACCGGCATTTCCGTCCAGCGTCTGGGCGACATCCTCAACGCGCCCACTGAAGTGGCGGGTAACAAGAGCAGCCTGCCGCCGATTGCCGGACGTATCAGCTTCGATCAGGTGCAGTTCCGCTACCGCCCCGATACACCCGAAGTGCTTAAAGGCATCAGCCTCGATATCCAGCCTGGCGAAGTCATTGGCATCGTCGGCCGCTCCGGCTCGGGTAAAAGCACGCTGACCAAGCTGATCCAGCGACTGTATGTGCCCGAACGCGGCCGGGTGCTGATTGACGGCCTGGATCTGACGCTGGCCGACGCCTCCAGCCTCAGACGACAAATCGGCGTGGTGTTGCAGGAAAACGTGCTGTTCAACCGCACCCTGAGAGAGAACATCGCCCTGGCCGACCCCGGCGCGCCGTTGGAACAAGTCATTGTGGCTGCCAAGCTGGCTGGCGCACATGAGTTCATTCTGGAACTGCCCGAAGCCTACGACACCATGGTCGGCGAGCACGGTTCGACCCTGTCCGGTGGCCAGCGCCAGCGCATCGCCAT
>DPSD01000227.1 GCA_003538495.1 Accumulibacter sp. | reverse complement strand
AACTGAGTGGCAGCCTGAGCCGGCACAGCAAGCGCATCGAGCAGAATACGGTCGATTAGGCGGCGCATGCGTCGTGCTCTGTGCCGCTCGCGTCCCGAGCAGCATGTCCCGCTTTATCTTGTTGCCTATGGTGAAACGCGCCGGCTTAGCCGGCGTGAAGTCCGACAGGCTGCTAGGGCGGATGACCTAACTCGCCGCGTCTCAAACGACGTGCAAATCTCTCAGAGATTGCGCGGGAATGTCTCCAATCAAGCGCGCATGAGGGGGGGGGTGCATCTGAGACACCACGGAGGGAGAGGCCGAAGCCAGCAAGGCCAGACGGGGCAAGGGTTTCAAGGCACTGCGGGGCAAAACTCGGGTTTGAGACATTCGGACAAAAACAACCGTTTTCTTGAAATATCCGGTACACGAATGCCCGCCGTTTAGACAGTCTCACACCTTTAACGAAAAGGGGCGCCAACCGGGGAAACCTGGCCGGCGCTTTCGCATTTTTCGGCGGATGTTTTGCGCGATAGTTGGCACAAACGCCGAGCCGCGTTAAATCCTGGGAGCGCGCCCCGAGAGTCGGGTGACTCAACGACCTGGCGGCCCGTTCTACCTGGTCAGTTCGCCGCCAGCTTGACGGCTTCTTCGATCATGGCTTCGTCGACCTTGCCGCTAGCTTTGAAGGAACGGTAGAGCATTGCCACCGCTTGCGCCTTCTTAGCCGGGGTTATCGTTTCACTTCGCACCGATAGCACCCCATCCACGCCTTCCAGAACAGCCGTCAGTAAGGCGGAATCAAGCGTTGAAGCCAATTCGGCAATCAATGGGCTGGCCTTCGCTATTTCTTCCCCCCATGCTGGATCGTCGCCATTGATGAACGGAACCCCGGTTTCGTCAAGTTGCACCAGCTTGTCCACGATCGCGTTCCATGTCGGGAAGGGAATGCCAAGAGCTGCAAGCAAGATCCAGCCGGGACCGCTTTCAAAAGGCTGTTCCGACCGGCCTCTTCCGTCGACCTTGATTGAAGACGCGAAATTAGACAGCCTTTCGGCGGGAGTGGGATCGGGGTAGCCCACGACGAAGCCGACGTCCACACCCATCCGTCCAAGCGCCTCCAGATAGGCAGTGTCAGGGGCGCTTCTACCATCCTCATAGCGTCGCTGACTGCTGAACGATACCCCTGCCAGTTTCGCGAAATTAGCCTGATTCAGTCGAAGCCGCTTTCTCTCCTCAAGAATTCTTTTTCCAATAGCCACGAAAGCCTCTTGACTGGAAGTGTTCGTATATGGACAATTCTGTAATGTTCAATTTGGAACATTACAGAATATGGAGGATTTCATGAGAACACAGAAGCTGCGCACCCCGCAAGAAGTCCGCGCCGAGTGGCTGCGGAAGGGGATGGGGCAGAATAATTGGGCACGGAAACACGGCTTTAATCCCGTCACGGTCAGCCAGGTACTGAACGGAATCAACAAGGGTTCGAGGGGCGAAGGCCACAAAGTGGCCGTGCTCCTGGGCATCAAGGACGGCGAAATCGTGGATGGCAACGGCGATGCGTGAACGCTACCTGGTGCGCTGCACCGCCGCTACCGGCAGAGCGATGGCAGGAATCTACGCCGCCGGCCTGACCGCTACCGGGATGGTTGCCACCTGGAAAATGGAACGGGCCACCCGCTTCGAATCGAAGGTCGACGCCGCTAGTGTTGCTTCTCGCCTGGCCAAGAAGTTTGCCGGTACGATTTGGACGGAAGAGTCGGTCGAGGTCGGCCAATGAGCGGCAAAAACCCCTCAGAAATGGCCGACCCTACCGCAAGAAGGTCGTCCATTTCTGACATTCCAAAAACATACGTGGTCGACCCCGCCGAAACCGGCATGAATACAGCGTTTGTCGGGGAAATCGGGCAAAGTGAGCGTCAGCCAGTGGCCGACCACATGGCCGACCCCACCTCGGCCAAAACTCCTGAATTTGTTACTCCGGCGCAGGCAGTAACCCTGACCGGCGATAGCTTGACGAAGATCAAGCGCGATTGTCGAGAAGGCAAGTTCGACGGCGCAACGAAAACCGTCGTCGCCGGCGTCGAAGCCTGGCAGATCCCCATTGCCAGCCTACCGATACACGCGCAACGGAAGATGAAAGCAGAGCTTGACGCCGCCCGCGCCGCGAAGCTGGCCGCTATCGGCATCGTCCTTCCATCGCCGGAAGACAAGCAGTGGCAGCCAGCGGAATACAGGGTCGCATGGGAGGCTTACGAGCGAAGCGGGGCGGTCCACAAGCGCCGCGCAGAAGCGGCGTTCAAAGCCGTTCTGTCCTTCACCGACCTGGTGGACAGTGGTCTGAGCAAGCAGGACGCAGAAAAGGCCGTGGCCTCGTCGCTTGGCGTCAGCAGGGCATCCCTTCACCGCTACCGCGCGGCAGTCAAGGGCCATCATCAAATGTACTGGCTACCGTTTCTCGCGCCGAGATGCAAGGGTGGGCGGCCCTGCGCACCCTTCTCTGAAGAAGCCTGGAACTATATTCTCGGCAAGTACCAGAACACGTCCGAAACCCCGTTGACCGTGGTTCTGGAAGAAGCGCGCGCCCTGGCGCCGGCGAAAGGCTGGGACATCCCGCGTTCTGACGCCGTAAGGGCTCGCTTGGC
>DPSD01000314.1:3778-5991 GCA_003538495.1 Accumulibacter sp. | reverse complement strand
CAAGCCCTGCTTGTCAGCATCCCAGGTCGCTTGTTCGTACTTCACGCCCTGGACCTCGAACTGGTCACGCAGCAACTCGTTGAGAATTCCGGCCGCGTAGTTCATCTCCGCGTCGATGTCGTCGCGCAGGACACGCAGGTCGGTGGTCTGGCCAAAGTCGGCGGCGGTATGGCGATAGACGTCGAGCTTGCGATCCTTCTCTTCGAGAAGGCGGCGAAACGGGGGCTTGAAGAGGTCATCCTGCTTGCGGTCGAACTCGTGCTCGTCGACCCGCATCAGGCCCACCAGGGAGTTACCGGGCAGGATGTTGAAGTCGATGTTGGGCAGCGGTTCCAGGTCTTCGACCCGATTCACCGACGACACCATGGCCAGAAACAGCCGCAGCTTGGCGATCTCGCAAGCCTCTTCCATGATGTCTACACCGTACAGGTTGTCGCTGACGACACGGCGCTTGATGTAGTAGCCGACGCTGAGATGGTCTTTCTGGATGCCGCGCAACCAGGTTTCCAGTTCGCGGCTGGCGCCCATGCCGGCGCGTCCGACGACGGCGTAGTAGATGTTGATCAGGGCCTTGAGCGCGGCTACCAGAAAGGCGCCGGAACCGACCGCCGGGTCGAGGATAGTGATCGAGGGGAGCACCTCATTGACCAGCTTCAGTGCGGTGCGGGTGTCCATGCGTGCCAGGAGTTCGGCGACCGAGTCGAACTGGATGGCGGGAAGATTGAATTCCGGCAGCGCCGGGACGTTGATACGCTCCAGCACCAGCTTGTGGATGCTGCGCTCGGCGAGATAGCCGGTGATCTCTGGCCGCGTGTAATAGGCGCCGAAGGCTTTCTGGTTGATGTATTTCTCGAAGATGTAGCCCAGCACGTCCGGGTTGATTTCTTCCGGGTTACCGGCGGGGGTGTCGTCCAGATGCCAGGGGAAGGCGGCGAAGACCGCGAACACGCCGGCGAAGGCGGCATCCGGAATGCGCAAGCTGGTACCGACACGTGGCTGGCGGTTGGCGTCGAGTTCCAGCTTGTGATGCAGGAACAGGCCGCCGTTGAGAAACGGAATGCGGCCGGTTAAGGTTTTTGCTTGCGCGCTGCGCTGATCTTCGGGTCGGGCGAAGGCATCGAAGAAGAGAGCGTTGATGAATTCGCCGAAGAAGCGGTTTTCCCCGCGGGCGCGTGATTCCTGAAGTTTGCTTGGCAGGTAATCGTAATCACCGCCATTCAGAAAGCCTTTCTTTTGCAGGAACCAGACGAACATCAGTCGGTTGAGGACGACCGAGGCATACCAGCGGCGGTCGCGCTCGTCGGCGATGCCTTCGATCGCTTGCAGCAGGGCGGCGTGTTGTTCCTGGTAGCGTGCGAAAAAGCGCTTGGTGGTTTTCTCCACGTCCAGGGCGGCGGCCAGGCGGCGCGCCACTTCCAGCACCGGCAACCGGCCGCCGGCATCGAGTTCGGACAATTCCACCACCAGAGCGTGCAGCTTCGAGGCGAACAGGTCCACTGGCTGGCCGCGAAAGTATTCGTGGCGGCGGGCGGTGGCCTTGGGCTTGCCAGTGCTCGTGTCCTTGCCGCGTTTGACCCAGAACCAGAGGCTTTGGCCGGGGTCTTCCCGCCGGTCGGTGAAGATGATCAGGTTTTCATGGTGCCGCTGGCTGACGTGACGCCAGATGGCCATGCGTTGGCTCTCATCGGGCCAGGCGCTGTCTGCCACCACTTGCAGCACCGCTACCCCGGCCAGTTCGGCCACCATGCGGCGGGAATAGGTGGAATGGGTGCCTGCCTTCAGCTGATCGATTTGCCAGTCGCGCTCACTGGCGGCGGGGTGATTCCAGCCGAGGACTTCGACGAACAGCGGGGTAAAGGCGAAAGCGGAAAGGTGTTTCTGGAAGGCGGGGAGGTCTAGTTTTGACATGGTTATTGGCCAACTATGAGCCCCAGCGAGCACACCACGCGCGGCTCGCGCAATTGCGCATCTTCTTCCGTGTAGGTCAGCCGGCCTTCCTCGCGCAAGCTCTTCACCGCCCCGGCAAGTTCCTCGTCGTTGGCGCCGCCTCGCATGAGTCGATTGAGAAGGTCGGCGGCCGTTTCCAGCAGAGGGCGAGCGTAGAGGTCGTCGAGCGCACGTTCCAGTTCTTCGTCGCGAAACAGGGTGTACCGCTGGGCTTCGGCATAGCGCTTGAGGCGCTCGTAGGTACGGCGGCGCGGGCTCGATGGGCG
>DPSD01000314.1:0-3534 GCA_003538495.1 Accumulibacter sp. | reverse complement strand
GCGACCCAGGCCGCCGCCGATGGTTTTGTCCTGGTGCACCGCCAGCTTTAGCCCTTCGGCGACCAGTTCGTGATGGTTTTCGGCACGGGGCACGGCGGGGGTGTCTGGTGCACATTCAGCCGCGCGCAGAATGGTGAACTGGGATTCGGTGACGGTCTTGCCATCCGGGTTGATCCAGGCGAGGTGGTCGTTGCCTTCGGGTGACTTGACATACACCAGCGTGCCACCGCGCGCGGCATCGCTGCCAAGTGAGGGCAACGTAGTCTCGTCGAACTCGAAGGCGCGCGCCGAGTACACCACCGGCGGCATGGATTCGACGGCGTGCGCGAGTTCAGGTTTGTCTTGCGTGGCTTGTTTCCAGATTTGCCAGGCGTAGGAAGCAAGATCGACTTCGTCGTCACTATCGTCAAGGACACCGGATTTCTCCGTGTAGAGGTCGCGGATGGTGTTGGCGTCGTCGTCCTCGAAAAAGGCTTCATCGGTACCGACGACCTCGGCGTTTTCCAGCAGACGCTGTTGAATACGGGCACGCAAGTTGATCAGACGCTCGACGCCTTCCGCGGGCAAGAATGAATAACAGTGGATTTCCTCGGCGCGCTGGCCGATGCGGTCCACTCGGCCGGCGCGCTGAATCAGCCGGATGATCGCCCACGGCAGGTCGAAGTTGACGACCACGTTGCTGTCTTGCAGGTTCTGGCCTTCCGAAAGCACGTCGGTACAGATGAGAACTCGCACTTCGTCGGACTTGCTGACGCTCTTGTTATTCGACTTGGGCGAGAAGCGACACGCCAGCGCATAGGGGTCGGCGCTGGCCCCGGTGGCGACTTCCACCTGGGTGATACCGGCGCGGCGCACTTCCCGCGCCAGGTAACGCGCCGTGTCGGCGAACTGCGTGAAGATCAGCACCTTGTCCTTGGCGTGCGTACGTACGACAAGGCGGCGCAGCGCGATCAATTTCTGGTCATGTTGTGGATCCCATCGTCCATGCGCGCGCAGCAAGTCAAGCAGGACTTGCGTGTCCGCCGCCAGATGTTCGGCAAGTGACCGCTTGAACAGGGTGGGGCGTATCCACTTGAAACGCCTCTTGTAGTCGCTGGCATATTGCTGATAGACGACCCTGGCGCGCGCCAGGCCGTCGGGTGCGGCGTCCGCCTCGGCCACGGGTTCAACCAGGCCGTCGAGCAGATCTTCGGGGTCGCCTTCCAGGCCTTCAGCGTCTTCGTCTACCCTTCCCAGGTCGAGCAAGCCGGCGTCGAGCACACCCACCGGCAGGTCCAGGCCGTTTTCGATGGCATAGAGGTAAATCTGGTTGCGCAGAACGTGCCGGTCGATCGATTGCAGGAATGAAAAGCCGTTGGATTCCAGACGCTTGAAGAGGTTGGTGCGGCAGAACCCCATCAGCCGCTTGCCAGCCCGGCCCAGGTTGTCGATCAGCTTGCGCTCCGCAGCCGTGGCAGTCTTTTCGTCCAGCGGGTCGACATACAAACCCATGCCGTAGCGGGGCACATGCAGGGCGTTGATCTGATCAACCATTTCGGCCGAGTAAAGCCGCGCATAGCGGTCGTCCGGGTCGGTGTCGTCGACGGTGAATTTCAGCGAAATGGGCAAGCGCTTGGGGAAGTAACGTCTCTCACCATCGTTGCCGGCGATGTAACGGCGGCCGTTGTCATCTTCCGCCGTGTAGTGCTCGATGATAAAGCTGCGCGTGCGTCGAACCATGTACAGGCGGATCAGGTCGCGCCAGTCGTCAAACTCGTCGCTCTTTTCGATGGCGAGAATCGAATTGACTTTGCACTGGTGCCGGCGCGCGAACTCGGGTTCGCTGATGCCATGTTTGCGCATGTGCCGCTCGGGTCGAATGCCGATGTTGGCCTTTTCGTCGATGAACAGCCGTAGCTGGCTCGACAGGTCGGTCTTGGTCTTGTTGTAGGGGGTGGCGGTGAGCAGGATAACCTTGGCATCGCAACTGCGGATGTAATCGGCAATCGCCTTGTAGCGTCTCCCCTCTCTGTTGCGGAGATTATGGCTTTCGTCGATGAGCACCAGACGATAGCGCTTGAGGCCGGGCAGCTTCCTGGACACCTGGCTGATCGGCACGACGATGCCGCGCAGGCCGTATTCGGTGCGGTAGCGCTCCCACATCGGTTCCAGGTTTTTCGGGCAAATGATGAGAGTCTCGTAGCCGAGATCGTCTTCGAACATACGTGCCAACGCGGTTGCCATCATGGTCTTGCCCAGGCCGACCACATCACCGATCATCACCCCGCCGCGCCGGTGCAGATGGCGCGCGGCGATCTTCACCGCGCTTTTCTGGAAATCGAACAGTTCCTGCTCGAAGCGTGGCGGCAGACGGAATTGGCTGAGGCCGGCGCGTGCCTCGGTGCTGAGGTGGTAGGCGATGTTGAGGTAGATTTGGTACGGGGGGATGCTGGCTTCACGCGCCCAACTCGATTCGATGATGGCTGCGAGGTCTTGCGAAACGTCGATGGCCCAGCGGTCTTTCCAGCGCTCTTCGAACCATTCCGACAAGCGCTGCGCTGCATGGTGCTCCAGCACATCAACGTTCAGTTCGCCCTGCTTGGAGAGCCCTTGCAGCGTGAGGTTGCTGCTGCCGACGAAGCCGGTGATGGGGTTGTTCACGTCGTCGCGAAATAACAGATAGAGCTTGGCGTGCAGTGGATACGGCAGAAACAACTTGACGATGGCCTGACCCGCTCGCAATTGCCGGGCAAGTCGGCGAAGGCCGGCCTCGTCCTTGCCAGAGGGAATGCCCAATGTAATCTGCTCGCGCAAATGCGCCGCGAACTGGGTCTTGAGCCGAACCGCCGTGCCTTGGTCGATCAGGTTGTCAGCAGCAACTGCGCGGTAAAGCTCGCGAACCTCCTCGTGAGGCGGGCGTTGCATGCCCACCAATACACGACAAACCTCGCCGGTGGCCGGTAACCAGGGCTGTATCAGGTCATCAATGGCCTGCCAACCTCGCAGATTGAGGTAGCCCACACAGAAATCGGCCCGGTTCGAGACTTGCAGCGTGGCTCTCAAGGCTTCGAGCAGTTCTTGTTGGATGTTGTCGAAGATGCGAGGCATGAACGGGAGATTCCTACTTTGCTTTGCCGACGGAAGGTAGCACGAAAATTATCACGGCCGGCCAAAGATCCCCCGTGACATGGCGTACCGTAACAGGCCGCCAGGCAGGTGGAGCGTTCGGGCAAGCGCGCGTGCAGATAGAAGATATCGCCGGGGTAGGCTTCTCGCCCCGGCGGACGACGCAGCAGCAGCGACAGCTCGCGATAGGCCCGTGCATGGGTGGTGAGGTCGTCGTAAACGACCAGGACGTCGCGCCCGCCCCACATCCATTCTTCCGCCAGGGCGCAGCCGGCGAAGGGTGCGAGGAACTTGAGCCTGGGTGTGGTGGTGGCCTCGGCGACGACGACGCAGGTGATGTCGAGAACGCGGGCCCGGCGCAGGGTCTCGATGGTGGCGACCACCGCCGAGCGCTTCTGGCTGATCAGTACTTAGCGCGGCCGTTGGCCG
>DPSD01000514.1 GCA_003538495.1 Accumulibacter sp. | reverse complement strand
ATGGAATTCAAGGACTACTACCAGACGCTGGGGATCGCGCGCGACGCGACCGCCGACGAAATCAAGAAGGCTTACCGGAAGCTGGCGCGCAAGTATCACCCGGACGTTTCCAAGGAAGCGAACGCGGAAGCGCACATGAAGGAGGTCAACGAGGCGAACGCGGTGCTCTCCGACCCGGAAAAGCGCGCCGCCTACGATCAGTTGGGACGTGGCTACCGGCCTGGTCAGGAGTTTCGGCCGCCGCCCGACTGGGATGCCGGTTTCGAGTTCTCGGGCCGCGGCGCTTCGCCGGGTGAAACCGCCGACTTCTCGGATTTCTTCGCCGAGGTGTTTGGCCGCATGGGTGGCGCACGTGGCTTCGCTCCCGGGCAGCGCGCGTCGTTCCAGGCGCGCGGCGACGATCATCACGCCAAGGTGCTGCTGGACATCGAGGATGCCTTCAGCGGCGCGACCCGGCAGATCTCCTTGCGTGCGCCGAGGACCGACGCGCAGGGTCGCGTAACGCTGGAAACACGCACCTTGAACGTCAGGATTCCGCAGGGTGTGCACGCCGGCCAGATCATTCGCCTGGCGGGCCAGGGGACACCCGGTTTCGGCGGCGCGCCGGCCGGAGACCTGATGCTGGAGGTCCAGTTCCGGCCACACTCGCGCTTTCGCGCGAACGGGCGCGACCTGCACCTGACCTTGCCGGTCGCCCCCTGGGAGGCGGCGCTCGGCGCGGTGGTGGAGGTGGACCTGCCGCAAGGCGGCGTCAAGGTGCGGATCCCCGAGGGGACGCAGAGCGGACGCCAGATGCGGGTGCGCGGCAAGGGGATTCCGGGCACTTCACCGGGCGATCTGCTGCTCGACATCCAGGTCGTGCTGCCGCCAGCGGTCACCGCCAGGGCGCGGGAACTCTATGAAACCATGGCGCGGGAACTGGCCTTCGACCCGCGTCCGCAGCGGAGGGAATGAGCCATGCGCGACGAGGATATCCTGACCGGCAGCCCGATCGAAGACAGCTGGCTGACGCTCGAACAGCTTGCCGCGGCGTGCACGGTCGAGCCCGTCTGGCTCCGGCGCCATCTCGACGAGGGGCTGATTCCGCGTGCCGAGAGCGTCGCCGGGGTGTGGTGTTTCGCCAGCACCAGCATCGTTCGCGCGCGGCGGATGCGCCAGCTGGAGAGGGATTTCGATGCCGTGCCAGAACTGGCGGCGCTGGTCGCCGACCTGCTCGAGGAACTCGACGAACTGCGCGGGCGCGTCGGGCGCGTCGATCCGAACTGAGCTACGGCGTCGGCGCCGCCCTGGACCCTTGCATCCGCCGGCGGACTCGGAGAACGGTGAACAGCCGGTGTTCCGGCACCGTGGTGGCGGGAATCCGAGTCGCCGGATTTTGGCCTTCGTCGGGCTGGCTGATTGGCACGGCTTATGTCATTATCGCCAGCCTGACGATTCGCGCGCCATGACCTGGCAAGTGCGCGGGCAGCTTGGCGAAGTCGCCAGGCCGGGCAGCAATCGCGCGTTCTTGTTCCAGGCGGGACGACAGCGCTTCTGAGGGACAGCGTGGATGACCAAGCACTCGCAGCGCTCCGAGCTTGAAGGCGCGCTTCTGTCGTTTCGGCGGGCTTTCATGACCGTCGGCGCGTTCAGTTTTTTCACCAACCTGCTGATGCTGACGCCTGCCATCTACATGCTGCAGATCTACGATCGGGCGCTGGGCAGCCGCAATACGACGACGCTGCTGATGTTGACGCTGATCGCGCTCGGGCTGCTGGCGTTGATGTCATTGCTCGAGTGGATCCGATCGATGGTTCTGGTGCGGGTCGGCGCTCGCCTCGATCTCGACATCAATTCGCGGATCTTCGACGCCACCTTCGAACGCAATCTGCGCCAGGCCGGCCAGAACCCGGCCCAGGCGCTGCATGACCTGGCGTCGATGCGGCAGACCCTGACCGGCGCCGGCCTGATCGCGCTCACCGATGCGCCGTGGATGCCGATCTACTTGCTGGTGATTTTCATGATGCACCTGCATCTCGGCGTCTTCGCGCTGATCGGGGTGCTAGTGCTGGTGACGCTGGCGGTGGTCAACGAACGCCTCTCGGCGGCGCCGCTGGGCGAGGCGCAGAAATTGGCCATGGCGGCCAATGCGCAAGCCAATAGTCATCTGCGCAATGCCGAAGTGATCGAGGCGATGGGGATGCTGCCAGCGATCCGCGGTCGCTGGTTTGCATTGCATCGGAAGTTCCTGGTGCAGCAGACGCTGGCCAGTGACCGCGCCGGCCTGCTCAACGCCGTCACCCGCTTCGCGCGGATCTCGATGCAGTCGCTGGCCTTGGGCTACGGCGCGCTGCTGACCATCGACGGCGAGATTACCGCCGGCATGATGATCGCCGGATCGATTCTGGTCGGGCGGGCGCTGGCCCCGGTCGAGGCGCTGATCGGCAACTGGAGACAGCTGGTTTCAGCGCGCGCCGCCTACCAGCGGCTGGCGGAATTGTTGCGCATCTATCCGGCGCGGGTCGCCGGCATGCCCTTGCCGCGACCGCTTGGCGAAGTGCTGGTCGAGAACGCCGCGACCGCCGCGCCGGGAAGCAAGCTGCTGATTCTCAGAAACGTGAATTTCAAGCTCACGGCCGGGGAGGTGGTGGCGATCATCGGCCCCAGCGCGTCCGGCAAGTCCACCCTGGCGCGTTTGCTGGTTGGCGTCTGGCCCGCTCTGGCCGGTTCCGTGCGCCTCGATGGCGCCGAGATCTTCAAGTGGAACAAGGACGAACTCGGTCCGTATCTGGGCTACCTGCCACAGGACATCGAGTTGTTCGACGGAACGGTGGCCGAGAACATCGCCCGTTTTGGCACGGTCGATGCCGACCTGGTGCTGGCCGCAGCGCAGGCAGCGGGCGTCCATGAGCTGATTCTGCTCCTCCCGGACGGCTACGACACGCCACTCGGCGACGCCGGCAGCGCCCTCTCGGGTGGACAGAAGCAACGCATCGCCCTGGCGCGCGCGCTCTACGGCGATCCGGCGCTGATCGTTCTCGACGAGCCCAACTCGAACCTTGACGATCAGGGCGAGGCGGCGCTGGCCGAGACCATCCGGCGGCTGAAGGCGCGAAAGCGGACGGTGGTGATCATCACCCACCGGATGACCACGCTGGCCGTCGCCGACAGCATTCTGGTGCTGCACGAGGGAACCGTGAAGGCGCACGGTCCACGCGACCAGATGCTCGAGGCGATGCGTTCGGGCAATGCGGCGGCGACCGGCCGGGCGCCGACTGCCGGCAGGCCCGCGCCGACGGTCGCGTCCGCCGATGCGCTCCCGGCGGCGCCGGCCGTCAGCGCCTGATTGGCGAGGCAGGACGATGGCCACCAACATCTTTGACCGCAAGACCACCGTCGACGGTGCGGTCACCGACCTCACCGAGCTTGCCACCGAACCGCCGGGCCAGGCCGGGGCACCCCTGGACATCAATCATGCCCGGGCGTCACTCCTCGGCTGGCTGGTGCTGCTCGTCGGTTTCGGCGGTTTCATGCTCTGGGCCGGCATGGCACCGCTTGACCAGGGGGTGCCGAGCAGTGGGCAGGTGGTCGTGACCGGCAATCGCAAGACCGTACAGAACCTCAGCCCCGGGCTGGTCCAGGCGATCCTGGTCAAGGATGGCGACGAAGTCAGCAGCGGCGATGTCCTGGTGCGGCTCGATCCGACGACCGCGCGCTCGCAGTACGAAGTGGCGTACAGTCAATGGCTGGTCGCCAAAGCGGCCGAGGCGCGTCTGCTGGCCGACGTCCAGGGGCAGTCGGAAATCGTCTTTCCAGAAGAGTTGTTGAAGCAGCAGGACGACCCGCGGGCGGCTAGCGCGATGGCCGTCCAGACGCAGCTCTTGCGGTCGCGCCAGGCCGGTTTGCAGGCGGAACTCGGCGCCCTGAAAAATACGCTGGCCGGCCTGCAGTCCTACGTCAAGGGCCTGGAGGCGACCCGTCGCGCCAAGGAAGAGCAGTCGAAGCTGCTGCTCGAAGAACTCAAGGGACTGCGCGAGCTGGCCGCCGAGGGTTATCTGCCACGCAATCGTCTGTCCGAGCAGGAACGTCTGCTGGCGCAGCTCGGTGGCGCCATTTCCGAGGATCTCGGCAATCTCGGGCGCGCGCAGCAGAGCATCGGCGAGGTCAGGATGCGTATCGTCGCGCGCGAGCAGGAATACCACAAGGAGGTTGAGAACGGGCTGGCGGAAGTCCAGAAAGAAACCACCAGTCTCGACAGCCGGATCAAGGGACTCGCCTTTGAACTCGCCAATACCGATGTCCGTGCCCCGTCCGAAGGGATCGTCGTCGGTTTGACCGTGCACACCATTGGCGGCGTGCTGGCCCAGGGAACCCCGCTGATGGACGTGGTGCCAAAGAACGAACCACTGCGCATCGATGTCCAGATTGCCACCACCCTGATCGACAAGGTCAGGCCGGGTCTGCCGGTTGAAATCACCTTTCCGGCATTCAACCAGAAGACCACGCCGCAGATTCCCGGCGAGTTCGTGCAGGTCGCGGCTGACGCCACGACCGACCCCCAAGGCCGTGTGCCGCCTTTTTACCGGGGCCAGGTGGTGGTCACCGAGGCCGGCATGAACAAGCTGAAGATGCACGAGATCAAGGCCGGGATGCCTGCCGAAGTATTCATCAAGACCGGCGAGCGGACGATGTTGAACTATCTGTTCAAGCCCTTGCTCGATCGCTTCAATTCGGCATTGACCGAGGAGTGAGCATGCGGCATTGGCAGGCGACCGTGGCCGGTTGCGCGCTGGCGCTTTTTTCGGCGGTGGCGGTCGCCGCGGGTCTGCTCGACGCGTATCGTTCGGCCCGGCAGAACGACCCCGCCTTCAGAGCGGCGCGTTATGAACGTGACGCCGGCCAGTATGCGGTGGCCATCGGTCGTGCCGGCTTGCTGCCGAACCTCTCGATCACCGGCTCGTATGCCAAGAACACCGGTGAGCGCGAGTCGACGCTGGTCAACGTGACGCAGTCGCTCGACTATTACGACAAGCAGGCGGCGATCATCCTGCGGCAGCCGCTGTTCAACTACGAGAGCTACGTGCGCTACCAGCAGGGCGGTGTTCAGGCTGCCTACAGCGATGCGGTGTTCGACCGGAAAGAGGCTGAACTGGCCGCCAAGCTGTCAAGCGCCTATTTCGACACGCTGCTGGCTCTCGAGCGGTTGGCGCTGACCGAAGCCGAGATCGCCGCCTACGGCGCGCAGCGCGAACTCGCGCAGCGTCGGCTGAAGGGTGGCGAGGGCACGCTGACCGAGATTGCCGAGGCCGAGTCGCGGCTGCAGTTTGCCCGCGCGGGCCGCGCCGAGGCACTCGATCGCGTCGCGGTCACGACGCGTGTACTCGAAGGCATCACCGGCAAGCCGATGCGAGACCTGTGGATGCTGCGGCCGGACTTCATCCCGACTGGCGTCGAGCCCGGTGTTCTCGAAGAATGGCTCACTCTGGCCCGCGAGAACAATCCGGAGATCCGTGCGCGGCGAAAGGTGCTGGAACTGGCCAGCCTGGAAGTGGATCGGAATCGTGCCGGGCATCTGCCGCAACTGGATTTCGTGGCGCGTGCCCTGCGAGCCGAGAACGAGACGCTGTCGACGCTCAACCAGCGGAGCTCGATCACCACCGTTGGCGTACAGCTCAACGTGCCGCTATTTGCCGGTGGCCGGGTCGATGCCCTGACCGGGCAGGCGGTCGCCAACCGCGGGCGCACGCTGGCCGAGCTGGATGTCGCGGTCAACGAGGTGCTGACCGAGGTCGAACGCCAGTTTCTCGCCGTCCAGACAGGCGTCAGCAAGGTCGCCGCGTATCACAAGGCCGTCGATGCCAGCGTGGTGGCCGTCAAAGGGAACCAGCGCGGCCTGGCGGCGGGCATCCGGACCAATACCGACGTTCTCGACGCCGAACGTCAGATGTTCGTCGCCAGGCGTGACCTGGCGCAGGCGCGATACGCGTTCCTGGTCAGCACCCTGCAGCTGAAAGCCGTTGCCGGAGTGCTGTCGGAAAAGGATGTCGCCGAGATCGAAACGTTGCTCGTGGCGCAGTACTGATCGTTGGCGGTCGGCTGGCTGCCGCTGTCTCCGCGCGCAGACGGGAAGCCGTCGGCACAATCCGTCGGCACCGCAGCGGCAACCCTCTTCAATTGCTCCTTGAATCGGGCCTGGTTGCGGCAACGCGCTGCACACCAGGCGGCAAGGCGATGCGTCCCCGCTGTCGCGAAAGGCTCGGGCTAAGATTGACTTAAGAATGTTCCCCTACAGTAGCTCCCGTGCCTGCGGTTCGGGCCAGCGGACTGGCCAGCCCCGAAGGCCGGACTACCGGAACATCCTTTTCTGCAATCCTTCACGAGAGATCATTGACATGAACAAGCAAACCACCTTTTCCGTTGCCGCGCTGCTGCTGATCGCCACCTCCTTCGCCGGTCCTGTCGTCGCCGCAGACAGCAAGAGCCCAGCCGCGGCCGCCGTTCCGGTGACCGCCGCCGCGGCTGCGCCTGCCGGCGAAATCAGCAAGGAGCAGGCGATCGAGATGGCTCTGAAGGCGCACCCCGGTGAAGTCAGCAAGGCCTACCAGGACACCAAGAAGGGTATCAAGACCTGGGAAGTGAAGATCAGCGGTGCCGATGGCAAGAAATGGGAGCTGCACTACGAAATCAAGACCGGCGCTCTGGTCTCCGAGGAAGGCAAGTAGGCAGGCCGTCCACCACCAGGCGATTCACCGACCCGAGACCCGGCCATGCGCGCTATCGATTCGACCCAGATCAAGGTCTGGGATCCCTTCGTCCGGCTGTTCCACTGGATCCTGCTCGGCGCTTTCTGCACCGCGTATTTTTCCGAAGGCGAGGTCTTCGAGGGCCTCCAGGAACGCCTGCCTGGCGAGCTGCTGCAGGGCATGCACGTCTGGGCCGGCTACGCCGTTGCCGGACTGTTGCTGTTTCGTCTGTGGTGGGGCTTCATCGGTCCGCGTCATGCCCGCTTCAGCGACTTCGTGTACCGCCCGGGCGCGACGCTCGCTTACCTCAAGCGGGTACTGACGCTGACCGCGCCGCGCCACCTCGGACATAATCCGGCAGGAGGCGCGATGATCGTCGTCTTGCTGCTCAGCCTGACCGCGACGATCGTCACCGGGCTGATGCTGTACGGCGCCGACAAGGGTCTCGGGCCGCTGGCCGGGCTGCTGGCCGAGACCGGCAGCGCGACCATCGACGGCATCGCGGAGGCGCACGAAATGGCGACCAACGCGACGCTGCTGCTGGTTGGCGCACACCTGCTCGGCGTCGTCTGGGAAAGCGTCCTGCACCGCGAGAACCTGGTCCGGGCGATGATCACCGGCCGCAAGCGCGCCTGACAGGTCGTGCCGCCGCTCGCCAGCAGCGGCTTGACCGCTTCCCGGTGGCTGCTGGCGAGCGACGATTGACTTGACTTGCCGCTTGCGCTGATACTTCCTCAGATACCGTCGACGCGCCGCTTCACGCTTGGCCGCGGCGCGCCCGGCAGCGAAGCGCGCCGGGTGAACGGACTGCAGCTGATCGGAGTGGATCGCGCCTGGCCTTGGGGCAGTGCGTCCTGGCGGTATCGCGACGGTCGCTGATGGCAAGGGGGCAAGCACGAGTCGTTGCGGGAGCCGGCAGGGGGGTCACCACGGGTGCGCGGCTCAGCGCTGGCACCCATCGCTCGTTCCTGCAGGCTTGGCAGCGTGCCGAGAAGCCGGTGACCCAGGCCAGCCTGCTGGTCCTGGAGTGGGTTTCGAAGGCCCGCTCGGCGCTCGTTTGCCCCGTATTTCTTTCGATTCACCTACTGAAGAACGATATCGGGGTTCAATCATGGCAATACTCAAGCAGTTCGACGAACTGGTGGTGAGCTCGCGGCCCGGCCAGGAGGGCGGGCCGCGCCTGAACGAGATGCGCTCGAACAGCGTGCGCTGTCTCGGTCCGCATGGCCTGCACCGGATGGCGTATACCGAATGGGGCGATCCGGCGAATCCGCGGGTGCTGGTCTGCGTACACGGACTGACCCGCAATGGCCGCGACTTCGACGTCCTGGCCAATGCGCTGGCCAGCGATTACCGGGTGATCTGTCCGGATATCGTCGGCCGCGGCTGCAGCGATCGCCTGTTCTTCCCGGACGACTACGCCCTGCCGACCTACGCCAACGACATCATCACGCTGATTGCCCGGCTGGGCGTCGAGTCGGTGCACTGGCTGGGGACTTCGATGGGTGGCCTGATCGGCATGTTTCTTTCGAGTCTGCCGGGTTCGCCGATCAGCCGTATGGTGCTCAACGACGTCGGGCCGTTGATCGCCCTGGAGGCGCTGCAAAGGATCGGTGAATACCTCGGCAAGGCGCCGGATTTCGCCGATCTCGGTGAGGCCGAAGCCTACGTGCGTACGGTTTGTGCGCCTTTCGGTGCGCTGACCGACGCGCAATGGCGTTTCATGACCGTCGTCGGCACCCGCCCGAAAGCCGACGGCGGTTTCGAGATGAACTACGACCGGGCGATCGCGCTGCCCTACCAGAAGGCTTTCCTCGAAGCCAGGGAAATCAGTCTGTGGCCGATGTACGACGCCATCCGCTGTCCGACGATGGTCCTGCGCGGCGCGCAATCGGATATCCTGTTGCACGACACCGCCGTCGAGATGACCGGCCGCGGCCCGAGGGCGAAGCTCGTTGAAATCCCCGCGGTCGGGCACGCGCCGATGTTCCTTGAGGAGTCGCAGGTACGCGTGGTCCAGGACTTCCTGCTCGCCGATCCCGGGTGAGCGCTGATCCAGCCGGGCTCCCGGAGTTGCGCATGACCTTCCCGGCAGGCCGCGGGGCAATGGGTGTGGTCCGCCGGTCCGGCACGCGATGAACCTCGCGCAACTGCTCGCGCGCAGCGCCCGGGTCTTCCCGGAGCGGCCGGCGGTCGCGCTCGGCGAGCACGAACTGTACTCGTACGGCGAGTTGTTCCAGCGCAGCGCGGCGATCGCCGGCACGCTGCGCGGCGGCGCTGGCATTGGCGCGGGTCTGCAGCCCGGTGACCGGGTGGCGCTGTTCATGGCCAACTGCCCGCAGTACCTCGAACTGCTCTACGGCATCTGGCACGCGGGACTGGTCGCGGTGCCGATCAACAACAAGCTGCACCCGCGCGAGGTGGCTTTCATTGTCGCGCATTCGGCGGCGTCGCTGCTGTTCGTTGCCGGCGACCCCGGCCAGAGCGCGCGGACGTGGACCGACAGCGCACCGGGCTTGCGGATCGTCCCGGTCGATGGACCGGCGTATCGGCAAATGACCAGCGGCGATCCGATCGACGTGGTCGCGCGCGCACCCGACGATCTGGCCTGGCTGTTCTACACCTCAGGGACCACCGGCCGACCGAAGGGGGTGATGCTCTCGCAGCGCAATCTGCTGGCGATGACGCTCTGTTATTTTGTCGACGTCGACCAGGCCACGGGCAGCGACAGCATCCTCTACGCGGCGCCGATGTCGCACGGCGCCG
>DPSD01000511.1 GCA_003538495.1 Accumulibacter sp. | reverse complement strand
ATCCAGAAGCTGACGGTTGCGCCGTCGCAGTCCGGGGTCTACGAGAACAAGGCCACGGTTTCGGCTCCGGGCGCGGTCGGCGACTCTGACCTCAGCCACTACAAGAATCCGGTGGTGCTTCCAGACCCCAAAATCGACATCGAGAAGACGACCAACGGCCCGACCAACAGCAATCCGACTGCGCCGGACTACGACAACGAAGATTCCCCCAACGGGGTCGGCGTTGCCCTCCTGACTCCAGGATCGAGCGTCACCTGGACTTACAAGGTCACCAACACCGGCAACACGACGTTCGCCAAAAGCGCTATTGCAATCGTCGACGATAACGGCACGCCCGCCAATGGCGCAGACGACCTCTCGGTGGCCAACGGCAAGATCAGCTACCTGTCGGGTGACGTCGGCAACGACAACCTCCTGTCGCCAAACGAGGTCTGGCTGTACCAGGCCACGGGCACTGTCCAGGACCTGACGACCGTCGGCGCCGCCAGCACCTTCGACTTCAACGGCAGCAGTGGCACCGACGGCACCGACGGCAACGTGCGGACCTTCACGGCCGGGTCGATATCGGTCCATGCCAGCGCGTTCAGCCGCGACAAGGCCAGTGGCGACTGGTCGAAGGCCTGGCTCGGAAGCTACGGAGGTGGCCTGGGGGTCACCGACAGCGGCGAAGGCAGCGGCGGGAGCAACAAGCACACCGTCGACAACACCGGTGGCCGGGACAATTACGTTCTGTTCGAGTTCGATCAGAACGTGGTTGTGGATTCCGCCTTCCTGGGCTACGTGGTCAACGACAGCGACATCCAGGTATGGATCGGTACGCGCGCCAATGCCTATACCAATCACGATGCCCTGCTCAGCGACGCCGACCTCGCGGCCCTGGGGTTCACCGAACTCAATTCGACGACCCTGAGCACGACTCGGCTGGCCGATCTGAACGCGGGCAACGTGTCGGGCAACGTCCTGGTGATAGCTGCCGATACCACCGATACCACGCCGGAAGACATGTTCAAGATCCAGAAGCTGACGGTTGCGCTTTCACAGGCGGGAGTCTACGAGAACAAGGCCACGGTCACCGCTCCGGGCACGTCGGGCGACTCCGATCTCAGCCACTACAAAAACTCGGCACTGGCCAGTCTGGGCGACCGCGTCTGGCTGGACGCCAACGCCAATGGCGTCCAGGATGCCGGCGAAGCGGGGATTGCCGGAGTCACCGTCAAGCTGCTCAGCGCGACGGGAGCGCTTATCAGCTCCCAGACGACCGATGGCAGTGGCAATTACCTGTTCAGCAACCTGAATCCGGGCGACTACAAGGTCCAGGTGGTCGCGCCGAGCGGCTACTTCGTGTCGCCGAAGGATCAGGGTGGTAACGATGCCAAGGACTCGGACATCGATCCCGCGACCGGCCAGACCGTGGTCACTACGCTCTCCAGTGGTGAGAACGACCTCGGCTGGGACGCAGGCCTGTTCAAGAAGGCTTCGGTAGGCGACAAGGTGTGGGACGACATGAACCACAATAATATCCAGGATAGCAGCGAGCCCGGTATTGGCGGTATCAAGGTCAAGCTGATGGATGCCTCCGGTACCACCGTGCTGGCCTCTACCACCACCAACAGCAGCGGCAACTACCTGTTCAGCAACCTGAACCCGGGTACCTACGTGCTGCAATTCGACAAGGCGAATGTCCAGTATTACCAGTACAACCAGTGGAACAACATGAGCAACTGGAAGTGGGCAGTCCAGGACACGGGCAGCAACGATGCCGTCGATTCCGATGTGGCGGGTGACGCGACAGCGAAAACCAACATCACCAAGACGGACATGTTTACCCTGGTGTCCGGCCAGAGCGATCTGACGCGCGACGCCGGCATCACGCCGATAGTCATCGACCTCGATGGCAACGGTATCCAGACCGTCAGCCGCGCCAACTCCGGTGGCACTTTCGATCTGTTCGGCAATGGCAGCGCGGTACAGTCCGGCTGGATCGCGGGCGGCGAAGGTTTCCTGGCGGTTGACAAGAACGGCAATGGCCGGATCGACGACATCGGCGAGCTGTTTGGCGGCACCGGCAAGGGTGCGGGCTTTGCACAACTGGCCAGCTACGACAGCAATGGCGACGGCCTGGTCAGTGCCTTGGATAGTGCCTTCGCTGTTCTGGCGATCTGGCGCGATGCCAACGGCAACCACCAGACCGACGCCGGCGAGCTGATGACGCTGGCCGAGGCTGGCGTAGCGTCGCTGGATGTCCACCATACCGACCTGCCGTTCCTCGACCGGCAGGACAACGTGCACCTCGAGCGCAGCAGCGCGACGATGTCCGACGGCCGCACAGTGGATATGACCGACGTGTACTTCAACATCTCGGCAGACGACGCTGCGGCGGCCGGGGTCGCTCTGCCCGGCCTCGCCGACCTGTTGCGCGGTGATTTGCTCGCCGGTAGCGGCAGCGACACCGGTTTCGTCGACCTGTCGGTCTGGCGTGGCGCTGACGGCGCCAATCAGAACAGTTCGGGGCCGATCGGCCTTGCTGACGCTACGGGCGTGCCAGGCTTAAGTGTCGACTCGCTCACCGACCCATACGGCGACGCTGGCGGCAACCAGCATCTGGAGCACGGCATTGCCGCCTCCGATGCTACCGTGGTAGATCTGACCGATGGACATTTCACGGTCGCGGCCAACGACGGTGTCGACCTGGGATGGCTGTTCGGATAGCAACGCCGGCCGGTCTGCTGGCTCGCTGGACGTAGCGCGGGCCTGCAGACCGCCGGATTCACGGACAGGTCGGGGGTGCGCGTCAAGCGCCCCCTTTTTTTTGTGCTGTCCTTGCCGCTGTTGCTGGCTGCCTGAAGGGAGCAGGGAGTCGCCGTGGACCGACCGCGTGAAAGACGGCGAAGCAATCCAGGCTTGCGTCTTGCTATACTCGATAGAACTCGCGGGGGAGGCACGATGAACCGAATCGCCATTATCGACGACAGTGCGATCAATCTGGAACTGTTCAAGACTTGGGTAACGAAACTCGATGGCGGCGAGGCGCTTCCGTTTCAGGACTCGCCCGAAGGTTTGAAGTGGTGTTCGGAAAATCTGCCGGATCTGGTTATCGTCGACTATCAGATGCCGGCACTCAACGGCCTGCAGTTCATTTCCCGGTTTCGGGATGTCCCCGGTCGTGGCGAGATTCCGGTCCTGATGATTACCGCTACTGACGACAAGAACGTTCGTTATCAGGCGCTGGACAACGGCGCAACTGATTTTCTGACCAAGCCTCCCGACCGCAGAGAGTTCGAGGCGCGGGTGCGGATCATGCTCAAGTTGAACGCCAGTCGCAAGGAGCAGGCCAACTACTCGGCGCGTTTGGCTGAAGATATAGACAGAGCCACGGCGGATGTGCGCGCCCGCGAGGAGGAGCTGTTGACCATCCTGTCAGTGGCTGCCGAGTATCGGGATCCGGAAACCAGCGCCCATACCAAACGAATGGCGCTCTTTTCTGAACTGATCGCCGCCGAACTGGGCTTACCTCCGGCCGACCAGGCGCTCATCCTGAAAGCAGCGCCGTTGCACGACATTGGCAAGATTGGTATCGCTGACGTGATTCTGCTCAAGGAGGGAAGGCTGAGCCCGGAAGAGTTCGCGACCATGAAGAAGCACGCCAGGCTCGGGTATGAGCTGCTTAAAGATAGCAAGTCGGAGATCTTGCAGGCCGCCGCCGAGATCGCTCTTTCACACCACGAGAAGTTTGACGGTTCGGGTTACCCTGGCGGCCGGGCTGGCACCGCAATCCCGCTGTTTGGCCGGATCGTCGCCGTCGCCGATGTCTTTGACGCGTTGATGTCGGAGCGCCCATACAAGAGGCCGTGGCTGCCCGAGCGCGCCTTCGACTTTCTGCAGAACGGCGTCAACGCGCACTTCGACCCGTGTTGCGTCGCCGCTTTCCTGGCGCGCCGGGAGGAAGCGCTTGAAATTCGTGCGCGCTTTCAGGACGAGCAGTTTTCCGACGAAATGTGACCATGACAGGCGATCGCCGGGGAGGGGTCACCGAGCTAGCTGCGCTGGCACACCACCGGTGACGTTGCTCTTGGCTGGGTCGTGGCGCGAAACGGGGGACAATGGGGTGAACACAGTGGTTGATATCCAACAAGCGATCGACAGTCATGCACTGTGGATGTCGAGTCTTCGACAGGCGATTCTTGACGCGCAAACACCGATTGACGTCGCAGGAATACGCGCCGAGGACCAGTGCGAATTCGGCAAGTGGCTGTACGGCCCGCGCTTGTCGGACGAAGACCGGGCAAGCAGTTCTTACCAGGAGGTCAAGCGACTGCATGCCGAGTTCCACGAAGCGGCGGCGCGGGTAGTCGAACTGGCAGTGTCGGGTCAGACCTGCGACGCCTATGACTTGCTCTACGGTGATTACATCACGATGTCCGGGCGCCTGGCGATCGCCATGCGCGCATGGCAGGACACGTTGCGCGGTGCTGCCGGCCAGTGAGCGCGTCGATCAGCTGGGCTCAGCGCCGATCTTCAATGGCCATGTAGTGAACGGCCATCAGGTCGATGCTGCGCAGGCGACGGCTCAGTTCCCGCGCCAGGTTGAGCACGATCAGCGTGAAGGTCGGCAGATCGGACTCGTAGATCCGGAACAGGTCGCCGTTGGAGAGGGCCAGCGCCGAGACCGGTTCGAGCGCACGCACTGTCGCCGACCGGCTCTGCGTGTCCAGCAACTCCATTTCACCGAAAACGTCGCCGACCTTCAGGACGGCGATACGTTCCTCGAACACGCCGTCCTCGGCCGCGCTGGCTTTCAGCACTTCGACCGAGCCGCTGCAGATCACGAACAGTGAATCACCGTCCTCGCCTTCCCTGACAATTGCCTCGCCGGCAGCAAAATTGACCTCGCGCAGCAATGGCATGATCGCTGCGATGGCCTGGTCGTCAACGCCGCCGAACAGTGGTTGATCCTGCAGGAATTGGCTGGTCGTCATGGTCCACCCCCGGCGTCAGGTAATCGTGTGCTGCCAATTCTGCACCGCGGCGGCAGCAAAGAGAAGACGTCGACGGGGTTCGTCCGACGGCCGATTCCGGTGACCGGCACTGGGCCCGCTCGGTCAACCCGGGCGCCCGGAAGCACGCGACGACAGACCGTTCACCAGGGCGACAAGTTGCGGCAAGGTCGTCCGGTCGAGGTCCAGGTGCTCCTGAATGTCGCGGCGGGCCTGCGCCCGCAGAGGCTGCATCGGCTCCGGGGGGGGAAGCACCCAAATGACCGCGTTGGCGAGGGCCGCCGGCGAGAAAAAGTCGACCAGTAGCCCGTTGCGGCCAGGCTTGACGATCTCGCGAACGGGTGCCGTATCCGAGGCAATGACCGGGCAGCCGCAGGACATCGCTTCGAGCAACGACCACGACAGGACAAACGGATAGGTGAGGTAGACGTGCGCGCAGGACAGCCGCAAGACATCAAGGAAGCTGCGGTAGGGAAGTTTCCCCATGAAGTGCACGCGCCGGTTGTCGATCAGGTCACCGAGTTCACGAAGGTAGGCGTCCCGGTAGCTTTCTCCCGTCGGCAGGCGACGCCCGTAACTGACTTCATCGCCACCAACGATCAACACCTGCGCCTTCGGTCGCGCCGCAAGCACCGCCGGCAAAGCGCGCATGAATGTATGAAAACCGCGATACGGTTCCAGATTACGCGCTACGTAGGTGATCACCTCGGCGCCCGAGCGAAGAGTTCCCCGGTTTCCTGGCAAGACAAAGTCGACGACCGGCCCGGGGCAAACCTGGTCGGTCCGGACCCCGTCGTGGATCACCTGAATACGCTCATGAAACGGCTTCGGGTACTGGTCGCGCTGCCACTGCGTCGGGCTCACGCCGGCATCCGCAGCTTCCAGGCTGATCAGCTGCGTCGCGTTGCGGATGCGCAGCCGGCACTGGTCGTCGAATGAGGTCGGAAACTCCGGATCGAAACCCATATCCGATCCCCGAGCGCGATAGAAGAACTCGAGATAGAGCAACAGCCGTGCGTCCGGATAGACGTCTTTCAGAAATAGCGCTTCGCCCCAGCCTGGATGCGCACAAATCACTCCTGGCACAAAACCTTGCTGGCGCAAGGCCATCGCCACGCGTAGCACCGCTTGTCCCCGCCGAACAGCGGCCTCGGAACCGCGCAGGTAATGATGGGTTTCTTGCGCGGCGCCTTGCGGTTCGGGATAGCCCAGCAAGCGGATGCGAGGGTGCAGACCATTCGCCCGCCTGACGTTGGCCTCCTCCCCGATGGCAACGACCTCGTTTGCGGGCGACCCGGCCAGGGCCGGCGCCAGATGCTTGTATTGGCCGGGGAAGTTCTGGTGCACAAAGAGGATTCGCATGGCAGAAGGGGCGTTGCACGACCGGCGTGAATGTCCCGCGATGCTAACCGATTTCACCGGCGCGCCGAGCCAGGCAGGAGGCTCCTGGTTGGGCGCCGGCCACGCCGCTTAGCAACTGCCGGTCCGCGACTCCCGGCACGGAAAGATGCGTGCCGATACGGGGGCAGCGACCGAGCGCCGCCTGCGCGTCCAGCAGTTCTCATTTCAAACCCACGCAAGGGGGGCTGTTGGCGTAGGTTGGTGCACGAGGATTGGCAGACTTGGGCGATGAAGATTGAGGGAAACTCTGGCTGGTAT
>DPSD01000510.1 GCA_003538495.1 Accumulibacter sp. | reverse complement strand
CCAGGCGGTAGTAGCGGAAGCCACCGCCGCCTTTCCAGTTCACCGCCTTGCTGATGCCGCCTTGATCTTCGCCGTCGATGACCTTCTTCAGGCGTGGGATGATGTGGGTGTGGCAATGCTCGCCGAGCTCGACCATGATCCAGCGGCGGCCCATCTTGTGGGCCACGGCGCCGGTGGTGCCGGAACCGGCGAAGGAGTCGAGGACGATGTCGCCGGGATTGGTGGCGAGCGTGAGAATTCTCTGAATCAACTTTTCCGGTTTTGGATTCTGGAAAACGTCATCCCTGTCACCAAACATTCGCTTTAAGTCGATACTCGCTTCTTTATTGCTGCCGACCTCTTCGTGTACCCACCATGTATTTGCGGTCAGTCCATCCTGCATTTCTGCCAAAAACTTCTTCAGCATCGGTCGTCCTTCGCCACTTCGACCAAAGGTAATGCGGCCATCGCGAAGCCACGCCTCGTACTGCTGTTGATTGCATCGCCAGTACCTACCTTTGGGCGCGAGAAACTCATCTCCTTTGGGGCCAATTATTGGAAACTGTCCTGCCGCATAAAACTTCCCTGCCGAAAGATTCTCTGCTTTCCAGTCGCCTCGGGGGTCGTTGTCCGGGTTACTGAACGTCTTCTTCTGTTCATCAGTTCTTGGTACCTTACCAATTTGAAATACACCCGCATTCTTGGCATACACAAGAACATGGTCATGCGTGTTTGAAATGTGCATGGCCGTCTGGTTCGATGTGTAGGCTTTCTGCCAAACCACATTTGCAACAAAATTCGCCCGCCCGAACACCTCGTCGCATAACACCTTGAGGTAATGCGCCTCGTTGTCGTCGATGGTGATCCATAGCGAACCATCGTCGGACAGCAGCCGCTTGATGATCTCCAGCCGGTCGCGCATCAGCGACAGCCAGATCGAATGCTCCACCCCGTCGTCGTAATGCGTGAAGGCACTGCCGGTGTTGTAAGGCGGGTCGATGAAGACGCACTTCACCTTGCCGGAAAATTCCCCCTCCAGCGCTTTCAGCGCCAGCAGGTTGTCGCCGAAGATCAGCCGGTTGTCGAACAAGTCGGCGCTGGTGATACGGTGTCTCGCGTGATACGACCTCGCCGGATCTTCCAGCAGGATGCGCGGCTCCAGCTTCGGCCGGGTCTCCTTGCCGATCCAGGTGAGTTCGAGTTTTTGCTTTTTGATCATGCAATTAGCCAAGTTGCGCAATACGCCAGATGGAAGTGGCTTGCGTGGCCATCCAGTGTTGGTGCGCAGCAATACGTTCGGGAGTCCACTCCGCGTGATCGGTTGCAAGCTTGCGCGTGATGGCGAAACCGCTTTGCTCGAAGACGGAACGTTTCGCGGTGTAAGGGGCGTTGCCCAAGTCCTTGTTGGCACCGGCCTGCATCAGGGTCATGTTGCCCAGCCGGTAGGTCAAGGCATCCGCCTCCTCGTCGCCAAATGCGTCCCAGCCTTCCTGTGGATTCTGCGGCAGCACATGCTCGATGTTGAAGCTGTCGCTGGTGAAGCTGTAATCCTGTCCGTCCAGACGCTTCTCCAATGCACACAGGATGAATCGCACCACGCGACTGTTGCGTGACTGCGTGGTGCGGATGGTCTTTTCGGCAAAGGCGGCACGAAACACCGCATCATTGGGGTAGATGGCCTGCATTGCGGCCAGTGCGGCACCGAGATTCCTGAATTCACCCTTGGCTATCTGCTCCGCAACAGCGTTGTAGGTACGCTCCTGCTCGGCGGTGCCGTAGCTGCAAATCACATTGAAACGCATCGAGATCACCACGCAGGCACGCATCAGGCCGGCAAAATCCGGCGCGTCGAAACGGCGCCTGGCAGCCAACAGCAGCGGCAGGGGCTGACGAACATTGAAGGTCCGCAAGGTGCTGGCGAATCCTTTGATGTCCTGCGGCCAGTCGGATGCTTCGGGCGACGACAGAGCGAGATAGGTGTCGAGGTCTTGCTCCATCTCGCGCAGGAGCTGAAAAACCACCTCCCGTGAATTGACCTGGCTGCGGATCGTCTTGAACAGTTCGGCCTGGCGCGCAAAGGGACGGCGACTATTCCAGTGCGCGCGCAGGAAATCTGGAAAGCTCTCCGCGCCCAAGCGGCCCACCACGGCTTCCCAGCGCTCTTCCAGGTTGCGCAATTCGTGATCGGTGTCGCTGCCTCGATCAAGAACCGAAAACAGATAGTTCTTCAGCAGATCGGTCGCCGACAGGCGCACCCCCCGTGCGTTGAGCGTCTCAAACACCTTGTAGGCATTCAGCTCATCGGTAACTGTAATCACGGTGAAAAACAGCCGGTCGCTCATGTCTTCGACAAATTGCGCCAGCCGCATCCCCTCGCTGCCTGCGCTCTTCCTCAGAAATTCGGCGACACGACGATCGAACCACTCGAAGGCTTTGCGCAGAAGATGTTCCGAAGCACGAAAGCCGCGCTGCGGCAGGTGCCCCAATGGAACCAGATAGTCCTGATAGTAGCTGTTGTTATTGCGGTTCAACGTCAGCTTGGCGCGGGCGACAAGTGTCACGGGATCAAGGTAGCCCACATAAGTCTGACGAATCTGTTCCATGCGCCGCCTGCTGGCATCCGCATCGTTGCCTGCGTCAATGAGTCCTTGCAGGTTCTTCAGGACGGCCAGCACAATGATGCTGACGGTGGTCAGGCGCTGCTGTCCGTCGATCACCTCAAAGGTCTTGTCATCCCCGGATTGCAGGACGAGATAGCCCATGTAATGCGCCGACTCGCCACCCGGCAGAAGCGTTCCCATCAGATCCGCCCAGAGATCCTCCCACTCGTCGTCCGTCCAACTGTAATCGCGCTGAAAACGGGGAATTCGATAGGTCAGTCCGTTGCCGATGAGTTTGCGGAACGTGTTGTTCTCGGTCTTGAAATTCGTTCCAGCCATGTCACACTCCATTACCCATTGCGTAGAGACGGGGTCACTTCTACCATTCCAACGCTCGTGACAGCCGTTTTTCCAGAAATTGACCCTGGCCCCTTTTCCTTCTCTTTCCCTCTTGGCCCCTTTTCCTTTTCCAGCCCAGTGCTGACGCCAAACGTTCAGCTTGAGGGGCCGGCCGGCGGCGAAGCCGACGGGGTACCGAGAAGCGCCGCTTATCGGCGGTCCCCTCGAAGCGAGGGTTGGGCATCATTGACGCAACGGATGTTCATTGCGCCCAGCGAATGTTGACTTTCCAACCGATTGCTGAGAACGCCGGAAAAAGAGTCGCCTCTGCATTCTTCCTTGCCATGGCAAGTACATCAGGACTAATACAAACCCGAGATATGTCCTGTTGGGCGGCTCCTAATGCGGC
>DPSD01000307.1:14459-15336 GCA_003538495.1 Accumulibacter sp. | reverse complement strand
GGCGACTACGCCTACCTGCTGCATATCATCCGCAGCATGAAGGCGGGCGGCAAAGCCGCCTGCATCCTGCCGCACGGCGTACTGTTCCGCGGCAATGCCGAGGCCGCCATCCGCGCGCAGCTCGTCCGCTCCGGCATCCTCAAGGGCATCATCGGGCTGCCGGCCAACCTCTTCTACGGCACCGGCATCCCGGCCTGCATCCTGGTGCTCGACAAGGAGAACGCCACAGCGCGCAAGGGTGTGTTCATGATCGACGCCAGCAAGGGCCTGATCAAGGACGGCAACAAGAACCGCCTGCGCGAACAGGACATCCACCGCATCGTCGATACGTTCAGCAAACAGGCCGATACGCCGCGCTATGCCCGCATGGTGCCGTTCGCCGAGATCGCCGACGCGAAGAACGACTTCAATCTCAACCTGCCGCGCTACATCGACAGCTCGGCCCCCGAAGACCTGCACGACATCAGCGGCCACCTCGCCGGCGGCATCCCCGAGCGCGACCTCGACGATCCCGACAACGCGCTGGCGCCCTACTGGCTGGTGCTGCCCGGCGTGCGCGCGGCGCTGTTTGCCGCGCTACGCCCCGGCTACCTCCGCCTGACCCTGCCGCTGCTCGAAGTCAAGCCCGCGATCCTCGATCACCCCGAATTCACCGCCTTCAACGCACAGGCCAGCGAGCGCTTCGAGCACTGGCGGCAGGCCGTCAGCCCGCAACTCACCGGGTTTATCAAGGGTGGCCACCCCAAGGCGCTGATCGAAAGCATCGCCGAGGCGCTGCTCGCCACCTTCAGGAATGCGCCGCTGCTCGACGCCTACGACATCTACCAGCACCTGATGGACTACTGGGCCGAAACCATGCAGGACGACGCCTACCTGA
>DPSD01000307.1:11081-14175 GCA_003538495.1 Accumulibacter sp. | reverse complement strand
ATGCAGGACGACGCCTACCTGATCGCCGCCGACGGCTGGGCGGCCAGGACCACCCGCATCGTCGAGACCGACAAGAAGGGCAAGGCCAGGGACCGCGGTTGGACCTGCGAGCTGATCCCCAAGCCCTTGATCGTCGCGCGCTACTTCGCCAAAGAGCAGGCCGCCATCGACGCGCTGCAGGCCGATCTGGATGCCGCCCAGACCAGTCAGACCGAGCTGGAAGAAGACGAAGCCGGCGACGACGGCGTGTTCGCGGGTTACGACAGCATCACGGCTTTGGCGGTGAAGGAGCGCATCCGCGAGATCGGCAGCGACGCCGAAGGCGCCGACGAGCTGGCGCTGCTCAGGCAGTGGCTGGGTCTGGGCAGCCGCATCGCCGTACTGAAGAAGCAGATCCGGGACGCCGAGGTTGCGCTCGACACGCTGGCGTACGAGAAGTACCCAAGCTTGACGACCGCCGAGATCCAGTCGCTGGTGATAGCCGACAAATGGATGAGCACGCTGGCGGCCACCGTGCAGGGCGAGCTCGACCGCGTGTCGCAGACGCTCACCGGTCGCCTGCGTGAACTGGCCGAACGCTACGCGACGCCGTTACCGCAGATCACTGACGAGGTGGCGACGCTGGCCGCCCGTGTGGAGGAACACCTCAAGAAGATGGGGGCTTCGTGGAACTGAGGCCGGGGTACAAGCAGACAGAGGTGGGGGTTATTCCGGCGGACTGGAAGTGCGCCCAAATCTCAGAGCTCGCGCGACTGGAAAGCGGGCATACCCCAAGTAAGCGGGTGCCGAAGTACTGGGGCG
Organism: Accumulibacter sp.; assembly: GCA_003538495.1. Next base: position 13,374 of record DPSD01000307.1, on the reverse strand, counting down.
GCAACGTGCAGTGGGTCTCGTTGCACGACACGAGGTCGCTAGATGCCGGCGAAATTCGAACGACGGCCAAGACGATCACGGAAGACGGGCTGAGCAACTCGTCGGCACGCCTGCTGCCCGCGGGGACAGTCGTCTTTTCACGCACCGCCACGGTTGGCAAGACAACAGTGCTTGCGAGCCCGATGGCTACCAGTCAAGACTTCGCCAACTACGTCTGCGGCCCCAACTTGCACAACCGCTACCTCGTGTACTTGTTCCGCAGCATGGGGCGAACTTGGCAGAGTTTGATGGCGGGAAGTATCCACAACACGATCTACATGCCAGTGTTCAAGGCACTAAGAATCGTCCTTCCACCTGTTTCGGAGCAACGGGTAATCGCGGATGCTTTGAGTGATGCGGATGCGCTGCTGGCCGGGCTGGAGCGGCTCATCGCCAAGAAGCGCGACCTCAAACAGGCAGCCATGCAGCAACTCCTCACCGGCCAAACCCGTCTCCCCGGATTCATCGGGGCGTGGGAGGTGAAGCGGTTGGGGGACTTGTTCAAGTTCAGCGGCGGCCATTCCGCTTCACGCGACCAGCTTTCGGCCAAAGGCCACTGTTACCTGCACTACGGCGACATTCATGGGTCTTCAAAGGTATCCATCGACACAAACGCCGACTATCAAGACATACCGAAGTTGAACGTGCCACTCAAGCGAGTCTCGCCTGATTCCCTGCTCGCTGATGGCGACGTGGTTTTCGTTGATGCTTCCGAGGATGACAAGGGCACGAGCAAGCACGTTGTCGTCGTAAACAAGAGTGGCCTGCCGTTCATCTCAGGGCTACACACAATTGTCGCCAAAGCGAAAACGGATGAACTGGCACATGAGTACCGCCGTTATTGCTTCCAGACCGCGGCCATACGTCAGCAATTCATGTTCTTTGCGGTCGGCACCAAGGTATCCGGGATCAGCAAGACCAACATTGTGAAGCTGACTCTGCCTGTTCCATCTGTTCCAGAACAAACCGCCATCGCCACCATCCTCTCCGACATGGACGGCGAACTATCTCTGCTTACGGCTCGCCGCGACAAGACCCGCGCCCTCAAGCAGGCGATGATGCAGGAGTTGTTGACCGGCAGGACGCGGCTGCTCTGAGCGCGTCGAGCTCACTTGATGACCCGATCGTCGCCGCCCGGCGGCCTTGTGTCTTGACTTCGACGGCCCCCTGCCGTCAACATCCTTTGCTTGCCGACTAAAGATAAATTTCCGGGTGTGGTGCTCTAAAGCGATGGTTTGATTGTAATAATTGCAGTCAATTACAGATAGTTCTTCAGCCGTTCTACAATGACGCGATGCCTGCCTTTGTTCATCACGATTTGACGGTACTCAACCCGGCGTTCGACTCGCCGCTGGTGGATGTGTTGACCGAACTGGAGCATCTGCGTCGCTTGCAGCTTCAGGGCACGACGCCGGCGCCGATCTTCTTTCAGCTCAAGCACATTTTTCACATGCTCGAAAGCCTGGGGTCGGCCCGTATCGAGGGAAACCACACCACCCTGGCCGATTACGTGGAAAGCAAGCTGGAAGGCGCCCGCCAGGCGCGGTCCGATCAACTGCGGGAAATGGAGAACATCGAGAGGGCGATGGGCTACATCGAGGAGAGCGTTCAACCGAACGATCACCTGAGCGAACACTTCATCCGCGAATTGCACGCCATCACCGTCGGTCAGCTCGATCGCGAGGGCGACGCCACGCCGGGGGCGTATCGCCGGCACCCGGTGCGCATTGCGCAGTCGGCGCACCTGCCGCCCGAGTTCATCCAGGTGCCGGAGTACATGCAGGCGCTGGCGGCCTTCGTCAACGAGAACCATCCGCCGAAGTACGACCTGATCAAGGTGGCGCTGGCGCACCATCGCTTTGGCTGGATACACCCGTTCGGCAACGGCAATGGCCGGGTCGTGCGTCTGCTGACCTATGCCTTGCTAATCAAGTACGGCTTCAACGTCAAGGCCGGTGGGCGGGTGCTGAACCCCACGGCGGTCTTTTGCAACGATCGGGACCGCTATTACGCGATGCTGGCCAGCGCCGACACCGGCACGCCAGGCGGGCTGGAAACATGGTGCGTCTATGTCTTGCAGGGAATCCTCGACGAGTTGCGCAAAGTGGATCGGCTGACCGATTTCGCATATCTGAGCGACAAGGTGCTGGCGCCGGCCATTGCCTACGCGCGCGAACGCGAGTTGATTACGGCTACCGAAGAACGCGTCCTGCTCATCGGCGCCAGGAGCGGCATCGCCAAGGCGGCCGATCTG
>DPSD01000307.1:4925-10790 GCA_003538495.1 Accumulibacter sp. | reverse complement strand
TCGGTGGCACAGCGAACCTACCAGATCAGGAAACTGGTCGAGCGCAAGATGTTGATGCCGATCAAGGAAGGGGCGCGGCAGTACACCCTGGGGTTCAGCAACAGCTATCTGCTGCGCGGGATCGTTCGTGCCTTGTCGGCCGAAGGATTCATTCCAGCAGCGCTTGACCGGGTCGACTGATCGATGCCTGAAACTTCCCGTTCCGAACGCACGACGCAGAAGCGCGTAATCGAGCTGTTTACCGACGGGACACGCGCCGATTCGCTGGCTTACCGCTACCTCGGCGAATGGGCCAGGCGCGAGAGTAACCGCGCCATCGAGCCTGGTCTGTTGCATGCCAATCTCGCAGCGCGTGGCTATTCCCCGGCCCATATTGCCGCCGCTCTGCAAAAACTGGCGACCGCCGCCGACGCGACCGGCATCACGCTTTACCAGGCCAATCTGCGCACCTATCAGTTGCTGCGCTACGGCGTCCCGGTGCTGATCGCCGCCGGGAAAGCGCATGAGACAGTGCACCTAATCGACTGGGCGAACCCCGAGAACAACGACTTCGCGCTGGCCGAGGAGGTGACGCTGAAGGGCGGCTTTCAGCGACGGCCCGACATCGTGCTGTACCTCAACGGCATCGCCATTGCGGTGCTCGAACTCAAGCGCAGTTCGGTGGATGTAGCCGATGGCATCAGGCAGCTCAACACCAACCAGGAAGAGATCTTCAACAAGGGCTTTTTTAGCACCGTGCAACTGGTGCTGGCGGGCAGCGATGCGCAGGGGCTGCGTTATGGCACCACCGGCACACCGGAGCAGTTCTTTGTGCAATGGAAGGACGAAGTCCCGACTGCCGGCGAGCCGGTGACCGGCGTACTGCTCGACCGGCCGCTGGCGCAGCTTTGCAACAAGACCCGGCTGCTCGACCTGATCCGCAACTTCATCATCTTCGACGCCGGCCAGAAGAAGATTCCCCGGCCGCACCAATACGCTGGCGTGAAGGCGGCGCAGGAGCGTATCACCCGGCACGAGGGCGGCGTGATCTGGCACACCCAGGGCAGCGGCAAGAGCATCCTGATGGTGCTGATCGCCAAGTGGCTGCTGGAGCACGACCCCGAGGCGCGCATTCTGGTCATCACCGACCGCGACGAGCTGGACAAGCAGATCGTCGGGGTGATGCGCAACGCGGGTGTGATGGGTCAAGACTCGCCATCGCCGCGTATCACTTCGCGGCTGGATTTGGTGCAGAAGCTCGGTGCGACTATGCCGCGTCTGCTCTGCGCGCTGATCCACAAGTTCGACGTGGCCGACCTGAAAGGCCCTGCACCGGCCGTGCACGGGCGCTTCCATGTGTTCGTGGACGAATGCCACCGTACCCAGGGCGGCGACATGAACGCGCAGATGAAGCGCTGGCTGGAAGGGGCGATCTTCATCGGCTTTACCGGTACACCGCTGCTGCGCAAAGACCGGCTGCTGACGCGCGATGTGTTCGGCACCTACATCCACACCTACAAGTTCCATCAGGCGGTGGCCGACAAGGTGGTGCTCGACCTCAAGTACGAGGCGCGTGACGTGCCGGAGCGGCTGACTTCGCAGAAGAAGATCGACGAGTGGTTCGAGCAGAAGACGAAGAACCTCAACAACTTCCAGAAGGCCCTGGTGCGCAAGCGCTGGGCGACGATGGAAGAGTTGATGAGCGCGGCCGGGCGCAAGCGCGAGATCATTGCCGACATCATCGGCGACTTCGCCCTCAAGCCGCGCCTGAACAATGACCGCGGCACGGCGATCCTGGTGGCGGCCTCGATCCATGACGCCTGCGATTACTTCCGGCTGTTCCAGAACACCGGCTTCGGAGCCTACTGCGGCATCGTCACCTCCTATGAGCCGAACGCCAACGCGATCGCCAGGGAGCCGGCGAACAGCGACGAGCGCTACAAGTTCGACACCTACACGCAGCATGTCCTGAAGCGCAGCCAGACGACCAAACAGTATGAGGACGAGGCGAAGCGCCGCTTCATCGAGGAACCCGCCAACCTGAAGCTGCTGATCGTGGTGAGCAAGCTGTTGACCGGCTTCGACGCGCCGAGCTGTAGCTACATCTACCTCGACAACGAACTGCGCGACCATAACCTGTTCCAGGCCATCTGCCGCACCAACCGCCTGGATGGCGATGACAAGGATTACGGTCACATCGTCGATTACAAGAAGCTGTTCGGCGACGTGCAGCAGGCCCTTGCGGTTTATAGCTCCGACGAACTGGACATCGACCAGGGCAACGGCGGCGACAACAACGTGCACCTCAAGAACTGGCTGGAAGAAGGCAGGAAGCAGCTCGACAACGCCCGCCAGGCACTTGGCTACCTGTGCGAGCCGGTGCCGCTGCCGCGTCAGGTCGAGCAGTTCCTGCACTATTTCTCCGGCGATGCGGCCAGCGCCAACGCCTTGACCGAAACCGAGGCGCTGCGGGTGTCCTTCTACAAGGCCGTAACGATTTTTGCGCGGGCCTACGCCGACCTTGCGCAGGATTTGAGCGAAGCGGGCTATTCCGACGCCGAGGCGGCGACACTGCAAAAGGAAGTCGAGTTCTACGCCGAAATTCGCTCGGCGATCAAGAAGCACTCGGGCGAGGAGCTGGACATCAAGCCCTTCGAGGCCGACATGCGCCACCTGATCAACACCTACATTCAGGCCGATCCGGCGGCGGAACTGGGCGAGCTGGGCGAGATGTCGCTGACCGAACTGATCATCGACACCGGCATCCACGATGCCATCGCCAGGAAGCTGAACGCGCAGGGCAAGCTCTCGAAGAATGCCATCGCCGAGGGGATCATCAACAACGTCCGCAAGACGATCATCCGCGAGCAGCTTACTGACCCGAGGTTCTACGCGCAGATGTCCAGGCTGCTCGACGATCTGATCAAACAGAGTCGGGTTGATGCGGCGGCTTATGAGGAATTCCTGCGCAAGGCCGAGGAGTTGGTGAAGCGGCTGGCGGCCAGGCAGCCAGAAGCCGGTATTCCGGCGGCGCTGCACGGCAAGACCGAGGCGATCGTGATCTACAACAATCTGCCGGACATCCTCGCGGCCACCGGCAATGCCCATTTCACTGCGGCGGAACCACACCCCGAGCACGCAGACGAGCGTCTGGCGTTGGCGCTGGAAATCGATCGCACCCTGCGCGAACACGCGCCGGCCGGCTGGAACGGCGATCAGGCACGCGAGGCGCAGGTACTGAACGCCTTATTCCGCTTGCTTGGCCGAAACCGCGCGGCGACGGTCGCACTGTTCGAGCTGGTGAAGAACCAGCCGGGCTATCAATGACCGAGCTCATCCGACTCGGCGACATCGAGATCGCCGTGACGCGCAAGTCGGTCAAGAACGTCCACCTTTCCGTGCATCCACCGGCAGGGAAGGTCACGCTGGTGGCCCCCACCGGCACCCGGCTCGAAGTAGCCCGAGCCTATGCCATCTCCAGGCTGGGCTGGATTCGTGACCAGCAGGCGAAGCTGTTGGCACAGGCGCGAGAGACTCCACGCGAGTTTGTCGAGCGGGAAAGCCATTACCTGTGGGGGCGGCGCTATCTGCTGTCCATTGTCGCAAAGGACGCAAAGCCGAGCGTGACCCTGGATCATCGCCGGATCGTGCTCAGCGTGCGCCCGGGCAGTGCGCTGGCCAAGCGGGAAGAGGTGATGCTTGAATGGTATCGCTCATTGCTGCATGAAGCCGTACCTGCGCTCATCGGGAAATGGGAGGGCATCCTTGGCGTGAAGGCTTCCGGCTACTTTCTGCAGCGGATGAAGACGAAGTGGGGTAGCTGTAACCACCGGGCGGGAAGCATTCGGCTGAATTCCGAATTGGTGAAGAAGCCCAGGGACTTGCTTGAATACGTCGTCGTCCATGAACTGCTGCATCTGCTCGAGCCGACGCACAGCGAGCGCTTCGTCGCGCTGCTCGACCAGCATTACCCAAGGTGGCGGGAAGCGCGTGCCGAGCTGAATGAACTGCCGTTGGCCGCGGAGACCTGGAACTAGCCCTGGCGGTGTCAAGTGCTCGGCACACGGGAGTTGACGCAGGCGGGACGGTGGCGGGCAGATGTCTTCCGAGGCGCTCGACTCCGACACCACGGCTGGGATGTCTCCTCCTGCCCGTGCTTCCGTTGGCGACGTGCCACAGGGGCAGGCTCTGTACCCCCAGCAAGCCAGAAAGCAGAAAGGCCAATCCGAGGATTGGCCTTTCTGCTTGATTCCCGTGGCACGCCCGGAGCGATTCGAACGCCCGACCCCTTGGTTCGTAGCCAAGTACTCTATCCAGCTGAGCTACGGGCGCCTTGCCTTGTTTGAGCGCGCAATTATACAGAGCCGGCCGTCGTCGCTCAAGCACTATCTTGTGCCTTATGCCGGCGGCGCCCGGTGCTCGCCGGCCGTTGCCCTGTCGGCGAGCTTACGGGTCGAGCGCCCGGCCGACGATTTCGAGCACGTCCGACGACCGCCCGTCACTGGCGCGCAAGGCCTCCAGCGCCGATCGTGCATGATGCTGGCGGATCTGGCCGAACTTCCGCCAGCGGTCGAAGCGGCGCGTCAGGCGCGCGGCGACCTGTGGGTTGAGGCGGTCGAGGCGGCCGATCTGCTCGGCTAGGAAGTGGTAGCCGCTGCCGTCGGCGGCATGAAAACGGACGTGGTTGTTGCCGAAGGTGTTGAGCAGGGCGTAGACCTTGTTCGGGTTGCGCAGATCGAAGGCCGGATGATCGAGCAGGCCCTTGACGACCCCCAGCGTTCCGGGCAGTCGGCTCGCCGCCTGCACCGCCAGCCACTTGTCCACCACCAGCGCTTCGTCCTGCCAGCGCTCGTAGAAGCCTGCCAGCGCGCGCTGGCTCTGGTCGCTATCGTGCTGCGCCAGGATGGTCAGCGCCGCGAACTGGTCGGTCATGTTGTCGGCCAAGGCGAACTGGCTCATCGCCAGACCGCGCATCTCGTCGCTGTCGAGTTCGCCGAGGTAGCCGAGGCAGACGTTGCGCAGCGCGCGCCGCCCGGCCGCTGCCGGCGTCGGCTGGTAGGGGCCGCTGGCTGCCAGTGACTGGTAGCATTGGCGGAGCGCGTCTTGCAGCTGTTCGGCGAGGAAATGGCGCAGGCTGTTGCGGGCCGCGTGCAGTGCGTCGGGGTCGACCATTGGCAGTTGCTCGGCCAGCGTCGCTTCACCGGGCAGGGTCAGCGCTTCCGCAGCGAAGGCCGGATCGTCACCGGCGTGTTCGACAAGCCGCGCCGCGGCGTCGGCGATCCCTTGCGGCCACCGCGCCGGGCGGCCGGCCGAAAGGTCGTCGGTGGCGGCGAGGATCAGCCGGCTGGCCAGGCGCTGTCCGGCCTCCCAGCGGTTGAAGGGGTCGCTGTCGTGTGCCAGCAGGTGCATCAGCTCGTCGTCGCTGTACGCGAAATCGAGAATCACCGGCGCCGAAAAGTCGCGCAACAGCGAGGGCACCGGCGCGGCGGCCAGGTCTTCGAAGACGAACTGCTGTTCCGGCTCGGTCAGCGACAGGACCCGCGTGGTGCGGCCACTGCCGGCGGCGCTGCCGTCGCCGGCGATCAGCAGCGGCAGGTCTTCGCCGTGCGGTCCGTTGAGGCCGATCGCCACCGGCATGTGGAAGGGTTCGAAGGCCTGGCGGGTTGGCTGGCTGCCCGCTTCACTGGCGGTGCTCGGCAGCGACTGCGCCAGCGTCAGGGTATAGCGGCGGGCTTCCGGGTCGTAGCTGCCGGTCGCCCGCAAATGCGGCGTGCCGGCGCGGTCGTACCAGCGCATGAACTGCGTCAGGTCCAGTCCGGATGCGTCGGCCATCGCCGCGACGAAGTCGTCGCAGGTCACCGCCTGGCCGTCATGGCGCTCGAAGTA
>DPSD01000307.1:0-4670 GCA_003538495.1 Accumulibacter sp. | reverse complement strand
CATGGCGCTCGAAGTAGAGGTCGATGCCGCGCCGGAAGGCTTCGTGGCCGATCAGCGTCCGGATCATGCGCACCACTTCGGCGCCTTTTTCATAGACCGTGCTGGTGTAGAAGTTGTTGATCTCGATGTACGCATCGGGGCGTACCGGATGCGCCATCGGGCCGGCGTCCTCGGGGAACTGGGCGGCGCGCAGGTTGCGCACGTCACGGATGCGGACGACCGCTCGGCTGTGCATGTCGGCGCCGAATTCCTGGTCGCGGAAGACGGTCAGTCCTTCCTTCAGCGACAGCTGGAACCAGTCGCGACAGGTGACGCGGTTGCCGGTCCAGTTGTGGAAGTATTCGTGCGCGACCACCCGGTCGATGTTCTGGTAGTCGGTGTCGGTGGCGGTGTCGGCGCGGGCGAGGACGTACTTGGTGTTGAAGACGTTCAGCCCCTTGTTTTCCATCGCCCCCATGTTGAAGTCGCTGACCGCGACGATCATGTAGTGATCGAGGTCGCATTCGAGCCCGAAGACCTCCTCGTCCCAGCGCATCGAGCGCTTGAGCGCGTCCATCGCGTGTGCGCACTGGTCGAGCTTGCCGGGTTCGACGAAGACCGCGAGTTCGACGGTCCGCCCGCTGCTGGTAACGAACTGGTCGCGGAGAACGTCGAGGCGGGCGGCGACCAGCGCAAACAGGTAGCAGGGCTTGGCAAAGGGATCCTCCCAGCGCGCCCAGTGGCGGCCCGCTTCCTCGTCACCGCTGCCGTTTGGGTTGCCGTTGGCCAGCAGCACCGGCAGGGTCGCCTTGTCGGCGTGCAGCGTCACCTGGTAGCGCGACATGATGTCGGGGCGGTCGGGGAACCAGGTGATGCGGCGGAACCCCTGCGCCTCGCACTGGGTGAAGTAGCCGTCCTTCGAGCGGAAGAGCCCCGACAGGCTGCTGTTGCGGTCGGCGTCGATCCGCACCTGCGTGCTCAGCGTCAGCGCCTCCGGCGGATTGGCGATGCGCAGCAGTGAGTCGCTGCAGCTGTAGCCGTCCGCCGCGAGCGGCTTGCCGTCGATCGCCACCGAGAGGGTGTGCAGCCCCTGACCGTCGAGTTCCAGCGCTGCCAGCGCTGGTCCGGGCGCGACCGCCGGATTGCGCCGCAGGCGCAGCTGGCTGTTGACCAGCACCTCGCCGACCTGGAAGTGCACGTCGAGTTCGACGTGGTCGACCAGAAAGGGCGGTGGCGTGTAATCCTGGCGACGGATTCTCTGGGGGGTTTCGGTTGTCATCAGCGGGTCCAGTTTGTGCGGGACTCAAGGTCCGGTGCTCAGGGCTTTTTCAGCAAGCCGGCGCGGCGCAGCTGCTCGGCAACGCCGTCCGCCAGTTTCCGGTAGCCGTCGGCGTTGGGGTGCACCGGGTCGGCTTTCAGTCTGGGGTCGGACAGCGTCTCGGCGAGCACGCCGGCGATCAGCGGCAGCTTTTCTTCCTTCGCCAGTTCGGCGTAGATCGGCGAATCGGGCAGCCTGCCGGTAGCCGCGCCGAGCAGCGAGAACTTCGGCACCGCCAGCAGCACGACCTGCGCTCCGGAAGCCCTGATCGCGGCGACGATCGCGCGCAGGTCTTCCTTGACCGCCGCTTCGGGTCGCCGGCGCAGGAAGTCGTTGCCACCGCTTTCGACGATGACCAGCGCCGGACGCGCCTCGGCGATCGCCGCGCCGATCCGGCCGCGGGCTTCGTCGGCGGTCTCGCCCGGGATGCCCGCGTTATGCCCCTGCCAGCCACTGATCGCCGCCAGACGGGCTGGATAGTCGTCGCCCGGAGCGGCGCCGGTGCCGAAGGTGATGCTGTCGCCGAAGGCGAGGACGCTGCTGCCCGCCGCTAACGGCGCCAGCGGCGGCGACGGGCCGCAGCCGGCGAGCGCCAGCCAGGCGCAGGTCAGCAAGAGGCGCAGCCAGGCCGGGAGCACCCTGTCGTCCAGCGCCGCGGTTCGGCCCCCGCTCACGGCAACTCTTCGCGATGCAGCAGGAAGACGTACTGGTCGCCGGCGCTGGTGTCGAGCCAGGTGAAGGGCGTATCCGGGAACGCCGCCTCCAGTTCGTCGCGGTTGTGGCCGATCTCGACGACCAGCAGGCCGTGCGGCTTGAGCTGCTTGCGCGCCGCGGCCAGGATGGCGCGCGTCAGATCGAGTCCGTCTTCGCCGCTGGCCAGCGCCAGCTCGGGTTCGCGGCGGTACTCGGCGGGCAGGGTGGCCATCGACGCCGCCTTGACGTAGGGCGGATTGCTGACGATCAGGTCGTAGCGCCGATTCCTGACGCCGGCGAAGAGGTCGCTCTCGACCAGCCGGATGCGCTCGCCGAGCTGGTAGTCGGCGACGTTGCGTCCGGCGACGGCGAGCGCGTCCGGCGAGATGTCGACGGCGTCGATGCTGGCCTGCGGGAAAGCGTGCGCGGCGAGGATCGCCAGGCAGCCCGAGCCGGTGCACAGATCAAGGACCGACGATACCTGCTCCGGGTCGTCGATCCACGGCGCCAGTTGTTCGCGCAGCAGTTCGGCGATGAACGAGCGCGGGACGATCACCCGCTGATCGACGTAGAAACGATACTCGGCCAGCCAGGCCTCGTTGGTCAGGTACGCCACCGGCAGCCGCTCGCCGATCCGCCGCTCGACGATCCGCAGCACGACGCGGCGTTCGTCGCTGGTCAGGCGGGCGTCGAGAAAGGGTTCGAGGCGGTCGAGTGGCAGGTGCAGGCTGTGCAGCAGCAGGTAGGCGGCCTCGTCCCAGGCGTTGTCGGCGCCGTGCCCGAAGAACAGCCCGGCCTCGTGGTAGCGGCTGACGGTGAAGCGCAGCAGGTCGCGCAGCGTCAGCAGTTCGTCCTGCGCCTGTTCAAACATCGCTCGGCAGCAACTGTTCGAGGATGCGGCGGTAGATGGCCGCGAGCCGGGGCAGGGAAGAGATGTCGACACATTCATTGACCTTGTGGATGCTGGCATTGACCGGGCCGATCTCGATCACCTGCGGGCAGATTTCGGCGATGAAGCGGCCGTCCGAGGTGCCGCCGCTGGTCGACAGCTCGGCGTCGACACCTGTTTCGGCGCGGATCGCCTGCAGCGCGGCGTCGACCAGCGCGCCGCGGCCGGTGAGGAAGGGCCTGGCGCCGAGCGTCCACACGATGTCGTAGGCCAGCCCGTGCCGGTCGAGCAGGGCGCAGGTCCTGGCCCGCAGGTCTTCGGGGGTGCTGGCCGTCGCGAAGCGGAAGTTGAAGTCGATCTCGACGCTGCCCGGGATGACGTTGCCGGCGCCGGTGCCGCCGTGGATGTTCGAGATCTGCCAGGTGGTCGGCGGGAAGAATTCGTTGCCTTGATCCCAGAGCGTTTGCGCCAGTTCGGCGAGCGCCGGCGCGGCCAGGTGGATCGGGTTGCTCGCCAGCTGCGGGTAGGCGACGTGGCCCTGCACGCCCTTGACCGTCAGCTTCGCGGAGAGCGAACCGCGGCGGCCATTCTTGACCGTGTCGCCGAGCGTGTTGACCGCCGTCGGCTCGCCGACGATGCAGTAGTCGATGGTTTCGCCGCGCTGTCGCAGCGCCTCGGTGACGACCACCGTGCCGTCGAGTGCGTCGCCCTCCTCATCGGAAGTGAGCAGCAGGGCGAGCGAACCGCAATGCCGAGGGCGGGCGGCGAGGTAGGCTTCGGCGGCGACCACGAAAGCGGCCAGGGAGGACTTCATGTCGGCCGCGCCGCGCCCGTACAGCAGGCCGTCGCGCTGGGCCGGTGCGAACGGGTCGCTGTGCCATTGTTCCAGCGGGCCGCTCGGGACGACGTCGGTGTGGCCCGCCAGGCACAGCAGCGGCCTGCTGCGGCCGTGGCGCGCCCAGAGGTTGCTGACGCCGCCGCGGTTGAGGAATTCGCACTCGAAGCCGATTGCTTGCAGGCGAGCGGCGATGATCGGCAGGCATCCGCCGTCTTCGGGGGTCACCGAGCGGCAGGCAATCAGCTGCCCGGCGAGTTCGAGCGTGGCGTCGACCGTGATGTGGTGCGTGCCTTCCGGCGCGCTGTCACCCGGGCAGGCGCTTGGACCGCTATTGACCATCGGCGCTGCTCCCACTACTCGTCGTCAGTCCGGTCGTTCAGACTGAGCGTGAACTCCTTGTAGGAGGGGCTGCCGGGGTCGCTCATCGACAGCTCGTACGAGCTGTCGCCGCGCTTCTCTTCGCCGTGAGGCAGGTCGAGGTTCTCGTTGTTGTTGATCAGCCACGACAGGTTGGTCGGCGAGTCGGCGTTGCGCAAGGCTTCTTCGAGAGTGATCAAGCCCGAGCGGTAAAGCCGGAAAAGATCCTGTTCGAAGGTCTGCGACCCGGGCGCGAGGCTTTGTTCCATGGCTTCCTTGAGCGCCGGGATGTCGCCGCGCTCGACCAGTTCCTGGACGTGGTAGCTGTTCAGCAGCACCTCGACCGCCGGCGCCAGCTTGCCTTCCTTCAGTTTGACCAGCCGCTGCGAGACGATCGCCTTGAGGCTGACCGAGAGGTCCATGTACAGCGCGCTGCGGCTATCCAGCGGGAAGAAGTTGATCATCCGGTTGAGCGCGTGGTAGCTGTTGTTGGCGTGCAGCGTGGCCATACACACATGGCCCGATTGGGCATAGGCAAGCGCCGCGCTCATGGTCTCGCGGTCGCGGATTTCACCGACCATGATGATGTCGGGGTC
>DPSD01000088.1:3557-7035 GCA_003538495.1 Accumulibacter sp. | reverse complement strand
ATGACCCCGCAGACCCCGCAAATTGCAGGTTTTTGCCTTGAAGGTCAGACCATCGTTTTTCTCGCGAGACTGACCAACAGGGGAACAGGGGAGGCGTTCTTGCAAGGCGCTTGTTCATTGATTCAAAATGGAATATGCACGTCTGCACGTACAGCAGAGGGTTCAACCACGTGAATCCGCCAGAGTGCAACCTTCGCATGTCCATCATTTCCTGCCTGCTTCAACATCAGTCCGTCCACGATGCGGTCTTTGTGTTTTCCTAACCAAAATCCCAGCCTTCGAGTGTTTGGCTTCTCAGTGCACGCCAACTGCAAGGCGTCGTAGAGTTCGGCGTGGGCATGTCCTATAGTCGCCGGCAGTGACTCCAGACCAGTTGCTACCACTTGAGCTGCGGTTTTCGCCCTGTCTTGGAAAACCTCCTGCCAGGCACCGAACAGCAGCCGCATGCATTCGAGGTCGGCGTCTTGGTCGCGAAGACTTTCCGAAGCAATCAAGGGATCAGCCATTCCCAACCAGACCAGCGGCCGGCGAACCATGGTGTCCCAGTGATCGAAGCCGCCCAGGGGATAGAGCCCCTTTACCGGCGGGCTCCCGGCAGCGTGGTACGCCAGGCAGATCGTCAGCGCATCGCGGATCAACTCGCCTCGGTGGATCAGGATCTCGTCAAGATGGTTGGTAGAGAACGTTCGTTGCTCGGGGCGCTCTTGGCACGCATCCATGCGGATCAGGGCGACGCGCCGCTTGAGGTCGCCCACCACGGCGAGATTGTTCCCGGTGGCCACCAGAAGGGCGTTCGTTGGGATGCTGACCATGCCGCTACCGCCCAGGGGGCGCAGCCTGACATACTGCTGGCTTGCCACCTGACAAAGCAATTCCCCTTTCAGCGGGCGCTCCACATTGTCGAGAGCGACGCACGCGTCGCCCGCCAACAGCACCCCGGCTAGGCGCTTCTCGGTCTCGTTGTCGTCCTGCCCCAACGAGAGCACGCTGGCCCGGCGGCCGGTGGCCAGGAGGGCGAAGGTTTCGGCAATCAGCGTCTTGCCCGTCCCGGCCGTCGGGGCGGGGACGGCCATCATGGGCGCCGCGTGCAACTGGCGGCGTAACAAGGCGGTAAGCACGCCAGCCAGAAAGGCGCTCTTATCCGAATCGTCGCAAAACGGAAATTCAGAAACCGCACCCAAGAGCCGGGCGGCCGCGCCGGCGGCATCGTCCATCGTCGGCCGGTCCGGTGGTGCGCAGTAGCCGGGGATTGGCGCGAACGCTAGGAACAGGCCGGTCTCGGCGTCATACCCTGGCTGATCGAGCAACCGGCCCGAAAGGGTCACTGTCGGGGCCTCAACGAAAGCCGTCAGGGAGCGCAGCTCCGGCCAGTTTCCGCGAGACAGATAGCCCTCGGTGACGTATCTCGGGCAGTTGATCGGCCTGTAGGTTTCGCTCTTCACGTCCCATCGCTTGTGAATCGCCGCACGGCCGGCAATCTCTGCCAGGTGTGCGGCATCAACCGGATGCAGTACGAGTGCGCCACGGGCACGGGAAATGCCTTTGCCGGGCAATTCCGGGGCAACGTAGATTCTCACCAGCCTGTTCGTGTAGACGAACAAGTTACCGCCGTACTCGGCCAAGGCGGCGCCGAGTTCGTCAAGGATCTCGGGAAGGCGCCCTGGGTCGTGGAGAATGAGCCGGTGCCCGTCGGCGTCAAAGGTGCCCGTTGACGCTGCCTTGCCAGGCGGGCGGCGCTTGTTGGCCTTGTCGAGCTTTTCGGCAGACCGTTCCAGGGGAGTGACGTTGCTCATGCTCCCACCGCCGTAACGGCAGCCTGCAATCGTTCCGCAGCCAGCAGGAGGCGTTCACGATCGGCGGCAGGTAGATGCTTGCCTGCTACCATGCAATTTGCAGCAGCCGCGCAGACAAGGGCCTCGAAGGCCACACAGCGCAGGGCATCCGTCGCCATGAACGGGCGGCGCTCGCGCTTGACGTGTTCGCTCAGCTTCTCGGGGAAAAGGTCGGCCAGGTCCAGGCCAACGGCAGCGAGTATGTCCACCGCGCTGTCGCCGCCGAAATCGTGTAGCAGCAGGCGGCCGTCGGCGAGTTCGCGCAGTGAGACCGAGGCGTGTTTGTCCTTCCGGGTTGGCGATCGGAAAACCCAGCGGCCGGGGCCTGTCTGGCGGACACCTTCAACGAGGTTGAGGAGTTTTTCCGCCGGGCTCATTGGCTTGCCTCTTCGCCGTCAGAGTACAGATCGACCGCGGCCAGAACGGCCTCGCGATCGTCGCCGCCACACTGATACTGAGCAAAGCAAGCACCGCAAAGGCCATACTGAAATGCCAGTGGAATCACTTGGCAGAGGGCCGCGGGATACAAGCGAATGCTCCTGCGCCGCTTGCGAACGGCATTGAAGGGTTTTCGGCACGAAGCGCATTCGGTCGCCGGCGTGCCCATGTGAACTTCCGTCGTCACGCCGCGCAGGCCGGGCAAGACTCCGGTGAGTGTCTCGCCCGGCCGCAGCGAAGCTAGTTTGTGAAGGCGAGGTCGATTCATGATTCTCCCTCGGCGCTCTCGTGCAGCGCATCGGCGCACACACTCAGGATGCGGGCCACTCCTCGGGCAGCGCTTTCGCTGGGGATGGTGTCGGCCGTAGCAATCGCCAAAAATGCATCAGACATAAAAAAGAGCACATCCCGAACCGCTTGCCGGGTATCCGGTCCGGGTTGGTCCAGCCTGCGGAGCGGGTTCATTGTGCACCGCCTTCCATCGTTTCTCTGCGCGTTTCCAGAGCAGAGACGACAAGCGCTTTTGCCATTTCAGACAGATAGACGATCGCCCAGCGGCCGCTATCGCTCATGCCGGCGCCGTCCACACCCAGGTCGACAGCCGACGTCAGGAATGCGGCCGCGTGTTCAAGCGCGGATTCGGTCGACAAGCCCGGAGCGACCGTAAAGACCGCTGAAGGTTTGCCCGCAGCAGAGAAAAAAGTCATCGGTGAAGGGTTCTCAGCCATGATTCGCCCCTTCCGCCGTCGAGAAAAACCCGGCCAGGGCGGCCGGCAACGTGTCGGAAACGCCGAACAAAGCATCCTGCACGGGGTAGAGCGACTCCAGCATCGCGCGCGTGCCGGCGTCGGTGGCGACCAGCCGGCCGGCGCCGACGGCGGCGAGCAGCACGAGGGCGACTTGGGCCAGGGCAGCAGCGCCTTCAGGCTCAATACTGGCGAGTTTTGAGGCATAGGGGGATTGGCGCGCGTCGGCGCCGGGGATCTTGGGCATGGGGATGCTCCTTGTTTGGCGGTGATGATTTCCGCCTCCCCCGCTTCCAAACGGGGAGGGCAGACCGTGCAGGTTGGAAGACCGGAACAAGGAACCGGCGAGCGCGAACGCTCCCCACACGGCCGCCCAGAACTGGGTGCCATGCCGACGGACATGAAAAAAGCCGCGTTGCAGGCGGCTTGTCCGCCTTGTTTCCGGGCTTCCAAACCCGTATC
>DPSD01000088.1:2405-3294 GCA_003538495.1 Accumulibacter sp. | reverse complement strand
TCCGGGCTTCCAAACCCGTATCGCTGATGAGCGACGTACAAATTCTGCGCCGCCCGGTCGAAAACTGTCAAGTACTTTAGCCTGGCCCGCGCGCCGCCGCCGGCCCTGATAGCCTGGCTGCCATCGGTGGCGGCCATCAGGCGAGGTCCTCCGAAGCGAGCAGCTTCGCCATCGCCGCCCGCACGTCGCCGACGCGCCAGCGAGTTTGCGCCGATGAAACGCGAATCGGCGGTGGGAGGGCTCCCGCCTTCGCGCGCCGCCAGATCGTATTGGCCGAACAGCCCTGTAGCCCGGCGAGCGTTTCAACACTTATCAACGCGCTATCAGGAAGATGGTCGAACTCTACCAGCGAGACCGGCAGGCTCGATTCATTGGGGGTGGTTTTGGGGTACGCCATGCGATCTCCTCATGTGGAATGTCCCGCGCCGAATTGGTGCGGGATGCATGGCGACGACGTTACCGGATTGCTTGTCTCATTTTTAGTCAAAAGTGAGACGAAATTGATGCGCCGTGAGATAACGTTGCATCATGTGAAATGACTCAATTCTCCGGTTTCGTCTCGCGAACCTTCGTCCAGCCTTGCCGCATCCGGTCGCACTCGTCGGACCACCAGCTCATCAGCTTGCGCCGTTCTTCCAGAAAAATCCCCCGATCATACGCCAGCCGTACTGCATCCCCGTGCTGGTGGGCAAGCTGCACCTCGACCACTTCGGAACGGAACCGCCCAGAGCCATGCGCCAGGGTCGCGAACGAACTGCGAAAGCCATGCGCCGAGTGATCGCACGCGGTGGCGTAACCCAGGCGCCGCAGCGCCGCATTGACGGTGTTCTCGGACATTGGCCGGTCATGGTTTTGCATCCCAGGAAAACAGAACCGGCCCGTGCCGGTC